>UQYH01000084.1 GCA_900545185.1 uncultured Eubacteriales bacterium
GGCTTAAGTGGACTCGAACCACCGACCTCACGCTTATCAGGCGTGCGCTCTAACCACCTGAGCTATAAGCCCATCTTCTGTGGCGGCGGCTCTTTTTCTCATGCCGACTTGATCTATTATACCACAATTCAGCCACCGTGTCAACACTTTTTTTGAATTATTTTTAATTTTTCCTTCACGCTTCAACCGTATTTCTTTAGTGAGCGCATATTATTATAACACGCTCCACAGTTATTGTCAAGACTTAATTTCATTTTTTTCAAAAAACTTGTCAAAATAACAATATATATCTTCTTTTCGGCCTTATTTCGCCTGTTTCAGCACTTCTGTTATGCCTTTCCCGTGCGGTCGGTTGCAGCGCCGCAAGCCAAACAAGCATGTTTCGTCACGCGTGATACGGCTTGCTCCCTCGTTGCAGCTTAAGCTCATAACAAAGCCCAGCTCCTCCAAAACCGGCTGTGCCTCCTGTGACATAAATCCATACGGATAGGTATAACAAATCGGCGCTTTTCCGGTTGCCTGTATAATCAGCTCCTGATTTTTCCGCAAATCCTTCTGCAGCATGGCCTGATAGGCCTCCGTGTTTTCTCCCTTCTTTTTCATACTTCCCTTGCGTGCATCAATGGTGTGTAAATTATACGTATGATTTTCAATATCCACCCTTCCGCTGTCTGCTAAGGCTTTGACATCCTCCCACGTAACATGTGCATACGCCACGTTCCGATCCTCTTTTTGCGAATATGTGTCGGAATATGCACCAATGACCGACAAAACCGCGCATTGATTATATTTTTCCAAAAGCGGCAGCACATATTCCGCAAATGATAAATACCCGTCATCAAAGGTGAGCATAATCGGCTTTTCGGGCAGTGCAGCTCCGTTTTGCACAAACGCCGTTACCTGTTCCACGCTGACGGATTGGTACCCGTTTTCGTTTAAATACTGCAAATCTGCCTCCAGCTCCTGCGGCGAAATGACAAACTTACCCAAAGCCTTCGTATCTTTTAAAACATGATGATACATAACAATCGGCAGCAAAACACCCTCCTCGCCGACTGTCATTTGGCTTTTGCGCGCCATCGGCAAGCAGAGTAAAGCAACCGCAATTAAGCAAACCACCGTTGCCAGCCGCACACGATTGATAATCCAAAAATGCAAGACAATTCCCCCTTCGATATTTGCCTTTCTATACATTTTATACTTTTTTGCCTCATATATTACAGACGGAGGTGTTTTTTTTGATGATTAAAGCTGTTACCAAAAAGGCCGTTTTGCTGACCTTGGCCGCCGTTTTGCTGGCGGCGGCCGCAATGGCCGCACCGGCTGCTCTATATACGAACACAAATGAAAGCACGGAGGAAAAAAAGTTTATTAAATGGGTCGATTTCGGTGTGCCGTACGAAGCGCTCAGCGCCGCGCTGGAAACAGATATCCGCTCACACACAACCGAAAACGCACAGCCGATTGGCTGGGTTGATATTTTGGCTTATCTCGGCGCCCGTTACGGCGGCGATTTTTCCCATTTTAAAAAAAGTGACATCAGCAAACTGCAAGACACGCTCGCGGCCGAGAACACCACCGTAGACACACTGGGGCAAGATTTAAAAACATACGCCTATTTTAAAGAGGCCTACGGCGCCGTGTTAAACGGATTCGTGGGCGATTACACAATTGAAGTGCCCGACCCTGCCAATGCCGAACAAACCGTGATGGAAAAACGATACGGACTGAAAGCCTTCTCCCCCATTGCAAAGGGATACAGCTACAGCCACTATGACGATTTCGGCGTGTCTCGTTCCTACGGCTACAAGCGCCGCCATTTGGGGCACGATTTAATGGGCAGTGTCGGCACACCGGTCATTGCCATTGAATCCGGAACGGTGGAATGTGTCGGCTGGAATCAATACGGCGGCTGGCGAATCGGTATCCGCAGCTTTGATAAAAAACGGTATTACTATTATGCACACTTACGCAAGGATCACCCATATAATGATATATATGAAGGCAAAATTATCACAGCCGGAGATGTCATCGGGTATATCGGCATGACGGGCTACAGTGCCAAGGAAAATGTCAATAACATTAACACGCCGCACCTGCATTACGGGATTCAGCTGATTTTTGACGAAGCCACGCAAAAAGACGGCAACAACGAAATTTGGATTGACTGCTATGCCATAACAAAGCTTTTGGAGCGAAACCGCAGCGCCGTTTACCGTGACAACACGGCAAAGGAATATGAACGGCAATTTGAAATGTTTGAAGAAAACACGGAGGAATGATGATGGAACATGTAAAAGCGGATACAAATACAAAAATCACAGTGGATTTTGACGTTGTTTTGGTCTATGCCGAAGCGCAAAAGACGGACGCCTGCGGCATTGCGGATTTATTTCGCACACTCTCCGCATCCGATATCCGAGCCGATTTGATCGGCTTGATTCCGCCACGCCGTACACCGGGCGGCCTTTCGTTTTCGGTGGCCAGCTGCGACTTTTCCCGCATGCTGAAGGCGGCGGCACAAACAAGAAGCCGCCATACAGATATGCGGATTGAAGTCTGCGGCGGCTATTCACGCGTTATGCTGCACCGGCCGGAGACGGCGCACGCCTCGCACCCGGCAGCCGATTTTTTAACCGCCATGTGCGAAGCCGATTCCGAAATTATGCTGCTGGCTTCATCCGATGCTGCCATCGGCGTTTTGGTGCGAACCGATGAACTGGACAAAACGGTGGCCGCGCTGGAAAGAGCATTCCCACAGGCAAAGGTTACATATATAGAATAAAAGAATGTAAAACACCGTGTCGTAAAAAATAATTCGTTTTTACGACACGGTGTTTTACATTCTATATTTTGCTGTGCTTATTGATACATCCCGTTTTTATTGTTACGGCGTACTGTAAAGACCTCGCCGATCATTTTTAAGGTATCCTGCACAACGTTAATTTTCGATTCCGAATTTTCGTGGAACAGCTCAACGGGAATCCGACCGATTTTGCAGCCCCTTTTTTCGGCAATAAAAATCATTTCCACATCAAATCCCCAGCCTGTCAGAGTAATACGCTTAAAGATTTCTTTGGCAGCCGCCTTGCGGAAGGCTTTAAAACCACATTGCGTATCTTTTTCATGAATATGCAAAACCGATTGCACCAAAAGGTTGAAGGATTTGGACATAACGGTTCTGTACCAGGGGTATTTTTGTCCGTTTTCCTTTTGCACGCGCTTGCCCAATACAGCGTCATACCCCTCCGCCAGCATGGCGCAAGCCTTGGGGATGTTTTCCGGCGGATACGGCAAATCCGCATCCGTAAAGACAATGTAATCACCCTCTGCATGCTCTACACCGTATTTGACGGCACCACCCTTGCCGCGGTTTTTTTCGTACGTAAGCAGGCGGATGTGTTCGTTTTCCCGACTGCGAATCACGTCTGCCGTCTTGTCGCAGCTGCCATCGTTAACTGCCAGAATTTCAAACGTTTCACCGCTTGCCAGCATCACCACTTCAATCGCCTGCAAGGTTTTGGTAATGCGGTTTTCTTCATTATAAGCCGGTACAACAATTGATATCATATGCTTCAATCCCTTCAACGGGCTAAATTTGCCCTGTTTACATTTGTTTTAGGTACAATCACGTAAAAATTTCCATAAGGCGTTTTTGTAAACGCTTCATCATCAAACAATGCCGTCTCCTGCTCTGCAGCCACATAAGCTGCCGCCTCTTGCGGATTCGGCTCCTCCGGCAGGCCGGTTACATATCTGTCAAAAGAGACCACGCGGCGCACGGAACTGTTTTCATCCTCATATACAACCGTGTCTAAGAAACGATGTGAGTCTGTTTTTTCATAAAACAATGCATAAATATACGGCGAATTGACTTCTTCCGTCAAATACACCGTCTCTTCCGTCTGCACGGCAGCCTGCTGCACGGCTTCACCAAAGCCCTCAAAAAACGCAGACCCTATCTGTGCCTGATAGCCGCCGAAATAACACCCGGCAAACAGCGCAAACGAGATTGCATAGGCCGCCGCCAGGCCACGCCGCACCCATGCGGAATGCGTTGATACATAATATACGCCCTCGGTCAGCCCATATATAAGCAAAACATAAATCACATTGGCACGGTTAATATTCAGTTCGCTGAACGATGCCAGCACCAAACTACCTGCCAGCATGCCCCAAACCATCGGTTGTGCCGGATGCTTCGGCGTACGCAGCACCAAATACACTCCCCCCAGCGCAAGCGGCATCGAAAACAAATACATCGTGCCGAACGACGGGATGGCGTTCCAGATCAATTCGTCATTTTGCGTGACCAAAAGCCGCACGAAGGTGCCCAGATTTTGCAGACAGTTCATCCAAAACGAGCCGCCCAGCACCGTTACCGTGGTGTTATACCGCCCGTCAATCAAGCGCGGAAAGGAAAGTATGCCCCAATCCTGCTCCGGCAGACCGCAAACGTTAACCAGCATAAACACACCGATCGGCACGGCAGTCAGCACAAAAAGCGCCGCAGCCGAAAACATCATACGCAGACGCAGCTCTCCCCGATGCAAAAGAAGCAGTGCACACACCAGCAAAAACACCGGGATAAACATATAAGCCGTTCCGTAGCCATACAGCGACAGGCCGAACAAAATCAGCGCCGGCAGATACCAAAGCTCACTTTTGCGGCCGCGCACCAAACAATATAAGCCCATGATAAACACATTCGGAAACAGATTACATTCCAGCCCCCAGCGTGCCATCATGATATGCCAGGGATTTACCGCCAGCAAAAACAGACCTGTTTGAGCAAAGCGCCGACCGCGCAGCTGCCTCAAAAATCCATAAAACGCAAATAAGGCCAGCGAGGCAAAAACCGCATTGGGCAAACGGACAGAAAAGACCGAAAGACCCAAATAGCGGATAGACAGCTTTAACAGCAAAATATACAGGCCGCTGTGTCCGCTGCCCCACGCAACGGAATAAACCGGGTTATGGTACCCGTTTCTGTCAACGCCAAAGGTCAAATCCGCATATGCATCATAGCCGATGGATGCCTCGTCCTGATTCAATCCGGCGGGAAAACGGCCGATGAAAAGCACGCGCAGCAAAATACCCAAAGCAAACAGCGCCGCAGTCCATATTGCTTCATACGGTTGTGCAAAAGTATCTTCTATTCGGTTGTTTTGCCCTTGTTTTTCAAAATAAACAGCCGCCAAAAACAGGGCAAGGGTCGGAAGGGCTGTCCATATATAAATCATAGTTTCTATTGTAGCAAACTTTTCCCAAAACATCAAGAGCATTATTGGTTTTTTTCGCAAAATCTCGCATTTTATCCACTCTTTTTCTTGCCTTTTTCGTAAAAATGTGCTATGATGTAAGCAGACGTTTGTCACAGGAGGCAACAGTATGAGTGAGCATACATCGGATGAAAATAAAAAAATACTGGAAAATTGGGCGGATTCGCTTGAAAATTATGAAATTCCCACCTGGGAAGAGCTGCCCAGTCTCAGCTTGTACATGGATCAGGTGATCACGCTGATGGAGGAATATTTAAGCGTTTATAAAAAGCCGGGCGACAAGCTGATTACACCCTCTATGGTGAATAACTATGTCAAGCTGGGCGTCATTCCAAAGCCGCACCAAAAGCGCTACGGCAGAATTCACCTGGCATATTTGACCATGGTTTGTTCACTCAAACAGGTGCTTTCCATTTCGACCATTCAAAAAATGCTGCCCCTTACCTTAACCGAAGAAGAGGTTGAAGCCGCGTACTGCGCCTTTAAAGGCAAGCAAAAAGCTGTGTTTGCCGAAGCGACAAAGGCCGTTTCACAGTCGCTTGATAAGTTGAAGAAAAACGAAAGTGCCGCTTTTTCCGAATATTTTTCGTCATCGGTTGAAGTTGCATTAACAGGCAACATTTATAAAATTCTTTCCGAAATGATTGTCGACGAGGCCGCCGCCACACGGGAATAGGTGCGCCGCATGGCGAAATCTGTAAGAAAATCGTAAAAACATCTTGACAAATGCATCGGAACATAGTATAATAAAATCCTGGGCGAGTGTGCTGGAACTGGCAGACAGGCACGTTTGAGGGGCGTGTGTCCATGACGTACGGGTTCAAGTCCCGTCACTCGCACCATACCGAGAGTTCTTACAGGACCTGAAAGGTTTTGTATGACACTCGGTTTTTTATTGCCTTTTTAACATGCGCAAGCGGCAAAATGAATATCTACGCCCTGTCTTGTGTGTACCGAAACATTGTTTTCAGGTAGCTTTTCAAGGTCGGGTATTTCAATATTGCCTATGCAATTATAATGAATTGTGAGCTGCTGAACGGTTTTACCGTCAATCTTTTCGGACTGGTGTACTTCAATTTTTTCAATCAGTTCGTTTAACATTCTCGGAGTAAGTTTTCTTGCTCTGGTATATTTACGGACAGAAGCCGTAAACATATCAGCCGTTACAGCTTTGCTTTTTTCGGTGTTAAGTTCCGTTTCCAATTCCTTAATGCGTGCCGTAATTTCCTTTTGCTCCGATTCGTATTTGACGGACAGTTTTGCAAATCTGTCATCGCTTATCTTGCCGGAAACATTATCTTCATAGATATGCTCAAACAAATTATCGAGTTCGTCATTTCTTGCATTTAATGTATGTAATTCTTTTTGCTTTAATTGCCTTTCCTGCTCTGCCGCTTTTATTGAGTGTCCCATAACAATTTTAACAAATTCACTCTCATACTGCGTTGCAAGTTTTGTTAAGCGTCTGATTTCGCCAAGTACAACCTTTTCCAAAAAATCAACCCGTATATAGTGTGTTGAGTTACAGATTTTCCGCTTACCTTTGTTATATCCCGAACAGTTAAAATATTCTATTTCGGGATTTGCTTGATTAAAGTGATACCATAAGTTACTGCCACAGTCAGCACACACAAGCAACCCGGCAAACATATTTTTTTCGCCGTCCGATTTCTGCTTTTTGCGTGTTTTTCTGCTCCGTCTTTCTTGTATTGTTTCCCATACGCTTCGGTCAACAATAGGCTCGTGAACGTCTTTGAATACAACCCAATTTTCACGGTCATTTACTATGCGCTTTTTATTTTTGTATGACTTTGAATATGTTTTGAAATTCAAGACATCACCGCAATATTCTTGTTTTGTCAGAATTGAAACGATTGTTGAGCTTTTCCATTGACAGCTTAAAGTGTTTTTCGCACCCGGTCTGCCAATGCCTTTGCTTTGCCAATAGCTTGTGGGAATAAGGATATTTTCGCTTGCGAGAATATCCGCTATCTGATGAGGTCCGATTCCGTCCATTGTCATACTGAATATCCGTCTGACAACAGCGGCGGCTTCTTCATCAACAACCCAGCTTTTGCTGCCGTCGGGATTTTTCATATATCCATATGACGCTTGCCGCAAGCTTTAAGGATACCATCCATACGGAACGGGTGCAGGGCTGCTGATAACGTATATTTTTGTATTGCCGTCCGTTTTACCGAGCGGACTTATAAGGTACAGCTTTTTGTTTTGAAGATGATCCATATAAAAGGTATCTTCGTCATACTTATCGTAAATATCCTGAAAATCATCCGCAAAAACAGCCGAGAGCATAAATTCATCCTTTTTGACAAAGCGAAACAGTGCGCCATCGGCTTGGTCACTTTGTAAAAAGCGGCTGCCCTCTGCCCTTTGCAGCTTGAATGCACCGTTTAAGGCAAAATCGGATTGCTTTGCGGTATACAGCACACGGTTTTGGTCATCCAAAAGCAACACATCGCAAATATCGTTTGACGAAGCCGCCAATGCATCCATGCTTTGCCGTATCCTGTTCCTTTTTAACGGCTCGGCTTGCTTTTTCATATTAAAGAGCCAGATTCACTTTATCCCTGTACACATAGCCCACCGCACCGGCGCAAAACAAGCCGCACAAAACGGCTGCAATAATGCAGATAATACAAATTTTTTTAAAATTTCTTTTTGCAATCCAAGCATTAAATCCGTTCATAGTTTTCCGCTCCTTTACTCATTAAAATCGGCGTTGCTGCCAAAAGTACGGCTCCCGCAACGGCAATCGGAAGAAAGATTGCAAGCACGCTGGCACCGAAAAATATCAGAACGGCAGGCACGATCAGCATAAGCGCCGCAAGCGCTATAAAAATGCCTGTTAAACGTCTTTCACCTTTTTTTGTTTAATCTCGGCACATTTCATATCAATTTCCGGCTCCAGTGTCCGAATTAACAAATCAACCTTGTCCATCAGGTTATACCTCCTTTAAAAAAGCTTCTCTGCTTTTTTGTGCCCTCGTGTATGCGGCTTTTAACTGCTTTCAGCGGCACACCCGTTATCGCTTCAATTTCTTTTAATGTGTATGCATCAATATATTTCAGCCGTATCACCGTTGCCTGATTTGGCGGCAAGCCATCAATGTATTTGACAATTTCATCATATTCCATGCTTGTTAAAACCTTATGTTCAATATTCTCTCCGCTTTGCGCTTCTGCCTCCGAAAGCTCCGAGAGCGTCACCCTGCTGCGCCGCGTATAATCAATAAAGGTATGCTTGGCAATTGTGATGATATACGTTGCAAAGGACGCTTTACCCTCCGGCTTATATGTTTCAATAGTGCGTATGACTTTTAAAAATACATCCTGTGTTAAATCCTCTGTCAAGGTTTCATCATGCGTCAGCTTTAAAAGATATTTGGTCACATACGGGTAAAAGGCGCGTATCAGTTCGTCAAACGCAGCCTTATCGCCGTTTTGACATCGTTTAAGGATTTCTTTTTTGTTCACATTGCATGCGCCTCCTTTTGCCGTTCTATTATATTACACGCAAAAAAACACAATAGGTTGGAATTTTTTAAACCAGCAGCAATAAAGTTCCGATAACAAGCAAAATAAGGCCGCACAATAATTTTTTTGTCAGCCTTTCTTTCAGCACCGTACAGGAAAAAGCAACGGTCACCAATATGCTCAGCTTATCAATCGGAACAACCACGCTGGCCGGGCCGCTTTGCAGTGCCCTGTAATAGCAAATCCACGAAAGCCCCGTTGTAATGCCGGATAAAACAAGAAAAACAAAATCCTTTGCCGTGATTGTCTTCGTATTGCCGCCGCTTTTTGTGATCAGCACAACAAGCCATGCCATAATTAAAACCACAAAGGTACGAATAGCCGTGCCCAGCGTTGAATCAACATCCGAAATACCGATTTTCCCCAATATAGAGGTCAGCGCGGCGAACACCGCAGACAATACTGCCCATACAAGCCAATTGGATTGGGAAGATGCGCCTTCCTTTGTATCGCGCTTTTCAATCATCATATATGTACCTGCTCCGATGAGCACAACGCAAACCGCTTTCAGCCATGTTAAGGGCTCGTGTAAAAACAAAAAGGCAAGAAGCATTGTTAAGATGGTGCTCGATTTATCAATGGGCGCTACCTTGTTGACATCACCGTATTTAAGCGCCCTGAAATAACAAAGCCACGAAGCGCCCGTTGTCAGGCCGGATAAAATCAGAAAAACCAGTGTTTTTGTGCTGATTTGTGTGATACCGCTTTGCGCCCCGACAACAAAAACCATCAGCCACGCAAACACAAAAACAACCACTGTCCGTATGGCCGTACCCAAATTTGAATTGACATTTTGAATTCCGACTTTTGATAATACGGCTGTTACGCCTGCAAAAAAAGCCGATAAAACTGCAAAAATAAGCCACATATCAATCATCTCATTGCTTATTGTATCACAATTTTGCTTCCACGGCAATCCGCGATGTGTAAATTTGCCGAATTAACTTCGTTTTTGCAAATTTTACACTTCTGTCTTGACAGTCATCAATTTATATTGTATAAT
>UQYH01000085.1 GCA_900545185.1 uncultured Eubacteriales bacterium
GCAAAAACCGCTCCTATAAAGGGCTGGCGCGGTGAGCGCCGCGCGAGCGAAAGCCCTTATTCTCAAGCGAAAGCTCTTGAAGAGAGATTTCGACTTGAAGCGTGTCGACTTTTTCGACACGCTCGTTATCGAATGACATGCACACTCTCCAAGTGTACATCCTTTGAAAGAAAATCATCTGCCGGGGTTTGGGGTCTCGCATAATCGGTTGAAAGATATTTTTTGTTATCATCGGCAAAGACTGTGACCAAAACAGCGTCATCGCCCAGCTGCTCTTGTGCTAAAATACAGCCCAAGAAGTTTGCGCCGGAGGAAACGCCCACGCCGATTCCCAAGGTTTCGGATAAAAGCCGCGCCATGCAAATGGCATCGCCGTCATCAACCGATACAATGCTGTCCATCTCCGGCAGCCTTAAAATATCGGGAATAAACTCATCCGAAATGCCGTAAATACGGTGTTTGCCGACTTTGTAGCCGGTGGAAAGCGTGGGGGAGTTGGAGGGCTCAAGCGGAAAGGCCTTGCAGGCTGTGTTTTCCATCCGCAAACGGCGCGCAAGCCCCATAATGGTGCCGCCCGTGCCGACGCCGGCCACAACACCGTCCGCGGTCAGGCCGCAGCTTTTCAGCTGCATAACAATCTCTGTACCCGTGGTTTCCATGTGTGCGGCGGTGTTATCCTCGTTAGAAAACTGACAGGGCAGAAAAACGCCGCCCTTTTTGGCCAAATCCTCCGTCATTTGAATCGAACCCAAAAAACCGCCCTCCTCGCGGGAAACGAGGTGCACGGTCGCGCCGTAGCTTTCCATTAGGGCGATGCGTTCACGGCTCATCCAGTCCGGCATGTAAATGGTAACGGGATGTCCCAAATAGCGCCCCAGCGCGGAAAAGGAAATGCCCGTGTTGCCGCTGGTGGCTTCGGCAATGGTATCGCCCGGCCGGATGGTACCGTTTTCGTAAGCTTTTTCCAAAATGTATAAAGCAACGCGGTCTTTAATGCTGCCGGTTAGATTATAGGCCTCGGCCTTGGCAAACAAACGGCGGCGACGGCCGCGAAAGGTATATTTCAGTTCTAAAAGCGGCGTATGGCCGATCATCGGCCGAATGGCCGCAAAACGCTCTTTAACAGCTTGCTCCATTTTCATTCAGTCCTTTTTATAATATGTCATATTGATTGATACATGATATGAATTGTCCGCATAAAACGTTCATACTTCTTTATTATAATATGTCATATTGATTGATACATGATATGAATTGTCCGCATAAAACGTTCATACTTCTTTATTATAATATGCACGGCATGATTTTGCAAGCACTTTTTGCAGGCCGCTGCGGTCAAATATCTTAAAAAAATAAAAAAACCTATTCAAAATCCCGTATGTGTGGTACAATAGAAGTAAGAGCTTGTATAACAGCGATTGAATGACGGGAGAATCAGCAGCTATGAATGAAATTTGTGCTTGCGGAAAAATACATAAAACATCGGTCAAACGGCTGGTTTCGGAATCGGGCGCAATACAAAAAATACCCGAATGTGTGAAAGAACTGGGCGGCAGCCGTCCGTTTATTTTGGCAGATGCAAACACCTTTGGTGCGGCCGGGAAAGCAATTGAACAGATTTTGACTGCGCACGGCATGAAGCCCGATATCTTCGTTTTTTCGGGCAGTACCATCGAGCCGGACGAGGCAAGCGTCGGCGCGGCCGTGATGCATTACCGCGATACGTGCGATACAGTGATCGGCGTTGGTTCGGGCGTGATTCATGATATAGGCAAAATCGTCAGCAAAACGGCACACAAGCCGTACATCGTTGCAGCAACAGCCCCTTCTATGGACGGCTACGCCTCGGCCACATCCTCTATGGCGATGGACGGCCTGAAAATATCCCTTTCCAGCCGCTGCCCGGATGTGATTATCGGTGACACGGATATTCTGAAAGAAGCGCCGATGCGCATGCTGCAAGCAGGGCTTGGCGATATGCTGGCCAAATACATCAGTATTTGCGAATGGCGGATTGCACATCTTTTGGTGGGCGAATATTATTGTGAGCATGTGGCAGATTTGGTGCGCAGGGCCTTGCAAAAATGCGTCCAAAATGCGGAGGGGCTTTTAAAACGAGAGCCGAAAGCCGTACAAGCCGTGTTCGACGGCTTGGTGATGGGCGGTATGGCGATGGAATACGCAGGCGTTTCGCGTCCTGCCTCCGGTGTGGAGCATTATCTTTCCCACGTGTGGGATATGCGCGGCTTGGCCTTTGGTACCCGAACGGATTTGCACGGGATTCAGTGCGCCGTCGGTACTCTGGCGGCGGCGCGTGTGTATGAGCAGCTGAAGGGAATTGTGCCAAACCGCGAAAAAGCGCTTGCCTATGTGCAAGGCTTTTGTGTTGAGGATTGGAACAAACAGCTTTCGGCCTTTATCGGCCGCGGCGCCGAGGCTATGATTGCGCTGGAGCAAAAAGAACAAAAATACAATGCGGAAAAACACAAAGCAAGGCTTTGCCGCATCATTGAAAATTGGGACGAGATTTTGAAAATCGTTTGCGAAGAAGTGCCGCCCGCAGCCGAGATAGAGCGCATTTTGGACAGCATCGGCGCGCCGAAAACCTGTGCGGAAATCGGGATTGACCCGTGCATTTTGCCGATGACCTTCGCGGCCTCCAAGGATATTCGGGATAAATACGTATTGTCCCGCCTTTGCTGGGATTTGGGTATTTTGGACGAGGTAAGGCTTGATTAGAATTTTTTTAATGTTTTTCGTGGAAAATTTAAGAAATATTTAATGTTTCCTTTATAAAAAATCAACCCTCGGCGGTTATACTGTAGATAACGGGAACGATACTTTGGTATCTGCATGTTACCCTATCGGGGCATGTATCGAAAAGCCCGTTTCACAATATGAATCGTGCAGCACGAACAAACGGAGGTATGGAAAATGAAAATCAGTAAAAAGGCAATGTCCTTATGTGCGGTTTTGGTTGGGGCGGCCGTGTTTACAACGGCAGCTGCGGCAGATGTTATGCTCGGCTCCGGCTACACCGGCGCAAAGGACGCTTTAAAATCAACCATGGCGTATCTTTCGTCCGAGGCGGACAGCTTTACCGTAGACGGTGAATTTGCCGTTACGGTGGATGGCAAAACCTTTACACGCTCGGTGTTTTCGGGTAAGTCGGATAACAGACTCGGCATGCAGGAAACTCATGAGACATCCACCGAGCCGGATGGGGAAACGTATAGCCGATACACCTATGAGGACGGCGAACGTTGGGTGACGAAGGGTGAAGGCGAGGACATGTATTATATCCGCAACCTCAATCGGGAGGCAGGCGAGGACGGTGACCCCTTGTTTACCAACCCGTTTGAAGAAGAACAGGTGCAGGATCTTGAAAAGGTTGTGGATGCCTTTGCCGGTACAATGAAGGATGTTGTGCAGGCAGAGGAAGCAGACGGCGGCCGCATCTACTCCGGTACAATGTGTGATGCGCAGGTACCGGCAGTGGTGAACGCACTGACAGCGTTTGTTGCCAAATACAGCCTGATTTCGGATTATCGCTGGGAGGAAGCCAAATTCCCTGCCATTTCAAACGACATCTTTTTGCAGGAGGCTTCCGGCAAGGCGGTTGCCAACGGGGACGGTATTTTGGAAACGGTGATGGGCAAAGTAACACTCAGCGGCAAAACAGAGGACGGCGTAAGCCACACCATCAGCGCGGAGCTGAGCGTTACCCTTTCGGATGTAAACAGCACAACCGTGACGGCTCCTGTTTTGACGGACGAGAACAGTCAGGTTGCAACCGGTTACAGCAGTCATTTGGATGAGCGTTATATAGGCACTTATAAAAATGATATTATAACCGAAGAAAACGGCGCCTTTGTTAAAATCGGCGAGCGTGTGCTGACTATCACTTCCTGCGAAAACGGCAAGGTGAGCGGCAGTTATACCGAAATTTATAAGCCGGGCTACGAGCAGGACGCAAAAAGCTTTGACTTTGCATCCGCAGGCGATGCTACATATGGCAATGCCAAAATTGATTATATACTGGATGGTGAGGAGCGTCACGGCCTGATATACATTGAGGGTGCCTGCAATCAGAATCTGCGCATGACCCCCAATGTGACATTCTTTAGTGACGGCGGCTATTCAAGCAATTATGAAGAAGGCTTTGACGGAAACTTTGTCCGCTGCTTTGACTAAAGAAGGGCACCGCGCGAAATCGGCAGTCCCCCCCTTGCCGCTTTCGCGCGGATTTTACACGGGAAGAGAGGAAAATTATGGATCACGCCATTGTACTTGAAAATTTGACGAAAACGTATTCCAATAAACGCGGCATTACGGACATCAGTCTGGAGATCGGCCGCGGTGAAATATTCGGCTTTTTGGGGCCGAACGGCGCCGGTAAAACCACGGCCATGAAAATTATGACGGGGCTTAGCCGTGCCGATCGCGGCCGCGTTTGGTTAAACGGCTTTTCCGTTACCGAGGATTTTGAACGAGCCATGAGCGGTGTGGGCTGCATGATTGAAAGCGTTGAGCCGTTTAGCTATATGACGGCGGCCGAAAATATGCGGCTTTGCGGACGGTATTACGATGCGGTGGACGAAGGCCGCATTGACGACTGCTTGGACATGGTGGGACTTGCGCGTTATAAAAACGAAAAAATTAAAAATTATTCGCTGGGTATGCGGCAGCGGCTGGGCATAGCGCTGGCGCTTTTGTCGCGTCCTTCGATTATGATACTGGACGAGCCGTTAAACGGACTGGATGTAGAGGGCATGGTGGAAATGCGGCATTTAATTCAGCGCCTTTCCGAAGAAGAGGGCACAACCTTTTTCATCTCCAGCCATTTGATTCACGATGTGGAGCTGACTTGCAACACCATCGGCATTGTTTATGACGGACGCTTGCGCTCCGTGCGGAAAACAGCGGATGTGATTCGGGAATATGCGACCTTGGAAAATTATTATTTAAGCGAGGTGGATACAAGTGAAGGCGCTTAAAGCTTCGTATCTCAATGAGCTTTACAAACTCTCGAAAAAGAAAAAAATTACGGTTTGTGCCGTTTTGATAGTGGCGGCAACCGTTTTGGGCGGCATCATTACCTCCCTTTTCGGCAATTTTATGGGCATCAGTATTATGGGGCGCTCGGCTTTTGTAACGGTGGTGCTTTCGGTGATGAATCAAACACTGATTCCGCTGTTTACCATTTTTGTTTGTGCGGATATGTTTGCAGGCGAGTTTAGTGACCGCACCATGAAGCAAACACTGACGCGCCCTGCCTCCCGCGGGAAAATTTATATGGCAAAGCTCTTGGCGGCGGCCACCTTTATTTTGGGCTGCCTGGCGCTGACGTTTGTTGCAGCCGGGCTGTTGTCATTTTTTTTACAAACGGCGGCCTTCAGCTTTTTTAAAGTGCTTTTGGCATATTTGGTTTCGGCCGTGCCGCTGTTTGTATTTGCGCTTTTGGTATCCATGCTCGCCAATTTAATGAAAAGCAGCGCGGCAACCTTTTTGGTATCGGTTATTTTATTTTTGCTGCTTTCGGGGCTGGGGCTGTATTTTTCAAGCTATCAAAGCTTTTTCTTTACGGCATTTTTTAACTGGTACAACCTGTTTATGGGCAGTTATGTTAACGTAAGCCGCATCATCCGCTTGTTTTTGATTTTTGCAGGCAGCGGCACTATGTTTTACGGTGCAGGCTATTACTTATTTGAAAGAAAAGAGTTGTAAGCATGAAGCTGAAACAACATTTGCTGGGACAAAACTTTAAAATCTTAATCGGCACGGTACTCGTAACGGTGTGTTTGAGCCTGATTTTTGGGAAAATATGTTTTTATCGGCAAACGCAAAAGCAATCGGCCGCCTGTCAAACGGCGCTGATGGTGGGAAACGAAATTATATTTTCCGGCCCCGACATCACGGAGTTTGAGACGCGTTCGGTGCTTTTGGATGTTTCGGCCGGCAAGACGGAAACAGAGCTTGAGCCGCACGGACGTTTTACCGTGAGCCGCGAGCAATATGCCGGCGAAAACGGTGTGCTGTATACTCTTTTAAAGCTGACACCTGTTATGCAGTTTAATCTGGTGTACCGCAATTTGCTTTGCTTTGTGATTTTTGTTTTTTTTATCACATTTTTTGCGGCGGTTATGATGGCGCAAAAAAAGGACGATGCGGATGTGATCCGTCCGCTTTTGCGCTTAAAGGAGGCGGCAGACAGGCTGGCGGCAGGCGATATTTCCGTTCCGGTGGCCAAAATCGGCATCGGCGAGGTGGGCGAGCTTGCCGGGGCAATGGAAAATCTGCGGCTGACGCTCTGCAATTCTGTGCTGCGCAATAAAAAATATGAAGACGACCGTACCTTTTTGCTTTCCAGCATCTCACACGATTTAAAAACGCCCGTAACGGCTGTGCGCGGATACATAGAGGGCGTTTTAGACGGCGTGGCCGATACGCCGGAGAAGCAAAAAATATATCTGACAAAAGCCATTGAAAAAATTAATATGCTGACCATTATGATAGACGATTTGCTTCTGTACTCACGTCTCGATACGGGGCAGGTGCCGTTTTCGTTTGTGCGCGTTTCGGCCTTGGGCTTTATGCAGCGGCAAATTGAGGAATTTAAACCGATATTTGCAGAAAAAAAGCGTCGGTTAAGCTTTGTGAGCAGCCTGACATCGGCTGCGTTGCTGCGGCTTGATCCCGAACGCTTTCAGCGTGTGGTGCAAAATATTTTAAATAATGCCCTAAAGCACACCGAGGCAGAAATGGGCGCGGTGACGGTATCGCTGCGCGAAACAACGGCCAGCGTGATTATGGAGTTTCGCGATAACGGTAGCGGCATTGCGCCGGAGGATTTACCGCATATTTTCGAGCGGTTTTACCGTGCCGATTCGGCGCGTACCGCGGGCGGCGGCAGCGGCTTGGGGCTCGCCATTGCGCATCAGCTGGTAACGGGCATGGGCGGCCGCATTTGGGCGGTCAGTCCGCCGGGCGAGGGGTGCAGTATTTTAATATCAATGAAAAAACAGAACTGAGGGAATAGCCATGCAGAAAATTTTGATTATTGAAGATGACCGCAGTATTGCCGAGCTGGAAAAGGATTATTTGGAAATGAGCGGCTTTTTGGTGGAGTGTGCCTATGACGGCCCCACGGGCGAGCGGCTTTTGCGTGATGGTCATTTTGATTTGGTGCTTTTGGATTTAATGCTGCCCGGCAAGGATGGCTATACCATTTTACGCGGCATTGCCGAAGAAAAGACAATCCCGGTTTTGATTGTTTCGGCCAAAGACGAGGAACTGTACAAAATTAAGGGCTTAAACCTCGGTGCGGATGATTATATTACAAAACCCTTCGGTATGGGTGAGCTGGTGGCGCGCGTCAAGTCGCACCTTAAGGTATACGAAAAGCTGACCGGCATGCAAAAGACCGCTAAAAACCAAACCATCAACGTCCGTGGCCTGACGATTGATAAGCAGGATCGGCGCGTGTTTGTCGGCGGCCATGAGGTAACGCTGAAGCAAAAGGAATTTGATTTGCTTTTGTTTTTGGCCGAAAACCCGAATCGGGTATATGATAAAGAAACCCTGTTTGAACGGGTTTGGGGCTATGATGCGCTTTCGGATGCCTCGACTGTTACGGTTCATATTGCGCGGATTCGGGATAAAATTGAAAAGGAAAGCGAAGGCAACCAATATATAGAAACGGTTTGGGGCGCAGGGTATCGGTTTCGTATGTAGATGGGAACAGGCTTCGCTTATTCTGCTTTTTTGGTTAGGCATATGGGGTTCAATTCCCTAATGCCTATCGCGTAGGGGTGGAGCATTGCTCCACCCCTACGGGTCATTTGTATTATTTTTAATCTTTCTTTCTTAACTTTTATATCCGAAATCCGGAATAATGTGCCAGCGGCGATGAAAGTAATGCGCGGCAAGCTTGGGTCGTCTGTCCCGCGTGAAGATACCTTTTTTATTGCCCTCCACGCGCATGATGCCCTGGATGGTGGCAAAATCGGCAAAGTTCCAAACCTGTTCGCCGATGAAAAAGTCATACCGATCCGTCACATTATGCACGGCCTTATAAAAGTCTACCTGATATTCCTCGGTAAACATGGTCGGGGTGGCGGCGTGCAGACCGGCAATGGTGTCCGCGCCGTATTCCGTAAACATCAGCGGCTTGTTAAACTGCTTCCAGTAATCCAGTTCAATGGCAAGCGCCTGCTCGGCGGCCTTTAAATCGCCGCCGTACACATACCAGCCGTAATAGCGGTTTAAACAAATCACATCCATGGTGGGCAAAAGCTTGTCCTTTTGAAATTCGTTCTGCACACCCACAATGGTTACGGGGCGGTTTTGAGGGTCACATTCGTGCGCCAAATCGTACAGAGGTCGGTAGTATGCCGCGGCGCTGTCGGGAAAGGTGGTTGTGTCCGATTCGTTGGCGATGGACCACATCACCACGCAGGCGTGATTTTTGTCACGCTCAATCATATCGCGGATGACTTCTTCGTGGTGCTCCTTTGTATGCAGAATCTGGTACGTGTCCTGCGGTGCGCCGCCTGCGGTTGCGCCGAAATTCATGTTTACGCCCACGGCTGGGGTCTCGTCAATCACCACAATGCCTTCGCGGTCGCATAAATACATCATTTCTTCGGCATAGGGGTAGTGGCTGGTGCGGAAAGAGTTGGCGCCGATCCAACGCATCAGGCTGATGTCCTTTACATTCACGACGTTATCCAATCCGCGGCCGCGGAAGGGGGCATCCTCGTGCTTGCCGAAGCCCTTAAAATAAAAGGGCTTACCGTTAATTAAAAACTCCTTGCCGCGTACGCAAACGGTACGTACGCCGAACGGCTCTGTGTAGGTGTCCGAACCGAAGTGCACCTCGGCGCTGTACAAATAGGCGGCCAGCGGTTCCCAACGGTGCACATTTTCAATGGTAAAGCTGCCCTCGGCACCCTCGGCGTTTGCTACAATGGTGCCCGATTCGTCGCGGATGGTTAATTGAACCGTACCGCTGCCGACCGTATCGATTTTGTACTGCACCTCGGCATTGGTACCGTTTACGGAGGGAACAAGGGTAATGTCACGGATGTAATCGCGCGGTGTGGTATACAGCGTAACCGGGCGCGTAATGCCGCTGTAATTAAAAAAGTCAAAATTCGGGTAATTCTGCTTTTTGGGGGTTACGCCGGGAACATCCGGAATCAGGCCTGTTAGCATATTGCCGCCCTTTTCGCTGCCGACGGGCAGTGTAGAGAAATTCACGCGGTTGTCAACAGCCACGGTTAAACGATTTTCGCCGCTGTGCACAACCTCATTAATTTCGGCTTCAAACGGTAAAAATCCGCCTTTGTGCTCGCAAATCAGCGTGTTGTTGATAAACACCTTGGCGCTTTGTGCAACCGCGCCGAAACGCAGCACAAGCCGCTCTGAAAGGAGGGGCGCCGGTACGGCAAAGGTGCGCTGATAGAGAACATAACCGTAGTGATCCCGAAAATATTCGCCCTCCTTTTGGTCGTTGTACGAGGCCGGCACGGCAATGGTTATGGCATCGTCAAGCGGCGCTGTTACCTGCTTTTCGTCAGGCTCTTCGTCAGACAGAAGCTTAAAACTCCAGATGCCGCAAAGGTCAATCACAGCACGCGAGGCGTTTAATCTTGGATACAGCATAAAATGAACATCCTTCCTTATTGATAAGTTTTTATGACGGTGTATAGGCATTAGGGGGTCGAACCCGATATGGTTTAAATAGGCTAATTTCTTAAAATACTGCGTTAAAAAGCAGCGCTAT
>UQYH01000086.1 GCA_900545185.1 uncultured Eubacteriales bacterium
CGCATTGGCAAGCGCTTCAGACTGATTTTCAGCTATTTTGCCGGCGACCACATGTCGCTTTCCGTTTGCAGATGCATCATATGCGCAAAAACGCCGTTTTTCGCAATCAGGTCATGCGGTGTGCCCTGCTCGCACACGGCACCGTCGTGATACGACCGGCAAAAACACGAAGAACGTCAGCACATCCGGCATGTAATGCAGCATCTCTTGCATGCAGGTTTGCGAAAATTTCCCCATGTATTCGGGCTGTTCTTCCTCCGGCAGGCTGGCAAAACGATGCAAAGCGGCCTTGTAAACCGTCATAATATGCGTATACGCTTCACAGACCAGCGCGCCGAACAGTTCCTCCTTACTGTTGTAATAACCGTAAATCGCCCCGGTTGTTGACCCCGGCTGCCTTGACAATGCTGCGCAGGGACGCCGAAAGAAAACCCTTGTTCAAAATTTCTTCCTTTGCGGCGGCATGAATCTGCAAAAGGGCAGAAGCGCCTTCGTCTTGCGGATTGGCTGTTTTGCTTTCTGTGTGTAATGACGCAGCTTCCATATCGGCACCTTCCCCTTTCGTGTCTGACCGCCTCGGTCGGGTTCTTTTTGTGATATAACACTGTTATATATCACCGTTATATTATAATGCGGTTTTGTTTGTTGGTCAAGAGAAAATTTGAAAAAAGGAGAGAAAGCTTCGGCGCATTACGATTTAATGAAATGAGTATTGACATTAGCCGCCCGATTCGGTACAATAAAAATAAGGAAATAACGAAACAGATGGGAGATTTGCATATGAAAACAACAAAAAGATGGATAGCCGCCTGTCTTGCGGCGTTTATGCTGTGCACCGCCGCACCGTGCTTTGCCGAAGATGAGATTGCCGTAACCATAAACGGCAGCGCGATTTCATTCGATGTGCCGCCGCAGATTATAGACGGCCGCACCATGGTACCCATGCGCAAAATTTTTGAACAATTGGGCGCAAGTGTAGATTGGATCGGTGAATTACAGCTGATTTTGGCCGTAAAGGGCAGTAAAATTATGGCTTTGGCCATCGGCTCTGACATGCTGAGCATAACAGACAATTTAACAAACGAAACCAAAACCGTTACCTTGGATGTTGTGCCGCAGATTGTGGACGGCCGCACGCTGGTGCCTGTCCGCGCCATATCCCAGGCGCTTGATATGGACGTGGAATGGGACGCCGCGACCAGAACGGTACGGATCGGGGAATCGGCACAGTAAAAAACGGTGCGGTAGACTTTAGTATCTGCGGCGCATAAGCGCCTGCCCGTTTTGCTTCAGCCAGCCGTTCCACTTGTCATATTCGGGGAAAACGCGCCGCACCTCGGCGTAAAAACGCGATGAATGATTCATCTCCTTGCGGTGACACAGCTCGTGCACCACAACGCTGTCAATCACTTGGGGCGGCGCCAGCATCAGCAGGCAGTTAAAATTTAAGTTCCCCTGCGCCGAACAGCTGCCCCAGCGCGTTTTTTGACAGCGGATGGTAATGCGTCCGTACGTGACCCCCACCAGCGGCGCAAAATACGCCGCACGCTTCGGAATCTCCTCCGCGGCTCTCTTTGTCAGCGCGCGGATGGCTTCATCCGTCAGCCGCTCGGCGGCAGGCGGATTCTTTTTTTCTTGTTCAATTCGATATAAATGACTGCAAAGCCAGCTGCGGCGGCTTTCCACAAACGCCGCCAGTCGCGCCTCGCTTACGCCGTAGGGCGCGCGCAGCACAATGCGCCCGTCCCCTTTCATTTCAAGGCCGATGGTTCTGCGTCGGCCGCTTCGCACCAGCTCCACCCAAAAGCCCGCTATTTGCTGCCGCATAATCATCACTCCCCCGCAAACTGACTGTTATACAGCGTTGCGTAAAATCCGTTTTGCGACAACAGTGATTCGTGTGTGCCCTGCTCAATAATCTTGCCGTTTTTCATTACCAAAATCACATCCGCCTCTCGCGTGGTAGAAAGGCGATGCGCCACAATAAAGCTTGTTCGTCCCTGCATTAAGCGCGCAAAGGCCGATTGTATTTTCATCTCCGTACGCGTATCAATGGATGAGGTCGCCTCGTCCAAAATCAGCATGGGCGGCAGACAAAGCATAACCCTGGCAATGCACAACAGCTGTTTTTGCCCGGCCGAAAGACTGTCACCGTTTTCGCTGATCACGGTTTGATACCCCTGCGGCAGCCGTTTAATAAACGAATGTGCATGCGCCATTTTGGCCGCCTGCTCCACTTCTTCATCCGTGGCATCCGGTTTTCCGTAAGCAATGTTATCGCGCACCGTGCCCGATTGCAGCCAGGTATCCTGCAATACCATGCCGATGTTTTGGCGCAAGGAACGGCGCGTTACGTTGCGGATGTCCGTGTCGTTCATCAAAATAGCGCCGCCCGTTACGTCATAAAACCGCATAAGCAGGTTAATCAGCGTGGTTTTACCGCAGCCCGTGGGGCCGACAATGGCCACACGCTGACCCTTTTGCACGGTCAGAGAAAGGTTTTCAATCAGCGGCCGATCGGGCGTGTAGCTAAAGAATACATCATCAAACACAACGCGGCTGATGTCGGAAAGCACGGCCGCGTCCTTCGGCTCTTGCACCTCCTCGGTTTCCTCTAACACCTCAAACACGCGGTGGATGGAGGCCATAGCGTTTTGCAGCTCTGTCACCACGCCGCTGATTTCGTTAAACGGCTTGGCATATTGCGAAGCGTAGCTTAAAAACACGCTGAGCCGGCCGATGCTGAGACCGCCGCCCACCGAATATAGCGCCGATGCCAGCGTGACCACCGCATACACAATGTTATTCACAAGCCGCGTACCGGGATTGGTTAAGCTGGAAAAAAACGTGGCGCGGAAGGCCGCTTCCTTCAGCCGACCATTCACCTCGTCAAAGTCTGCAACCGTTTCGTCTGCATGGGAATACGCCGTAATCACACGCTGACCGTCTATCACCTCATGAATCATGGCCGTTTCCTCACCGCGCACAACAGCCTGCTTCGTAAAATATTGATGCGTTTTTTTGGAAATCAGCGTAGCGGTAAAAAGTGAAAGCGGTGTCAGCAGCACCACCAAAAGCGATATAATAACATTATAATAAAACATGATGCACAAAATGCCGATAATGGTAATCACCCCGGTAAACAGCTGAGAAAACCCCATCAGCATACCGTCCGAAAAGGTGTCCACATCACTGATCACGCGCCCCAAAAGATCGCCGGAGGGGTGCGCATCCAGGTACGAAAGCGGCAGCTTGTGCAGTTTGGCGGTCAGCCTGCTGCGCAAATCGGCCGCAATGCGATAGGTAATTGTATTGTTGCACACCGCCAGCAGCTGCTGGCTGACGGCACCGATCAGCGCCGTGACCGCCACACAGAGAATAAAGCGATACACGCCGTCAAACAACACCTTTCCGGTGTCTGCCATGCAGTCTATGGCGCGGCCGCAGAAAATGGGAATTAAAAGCTGGCACACCGCGCCGACAGCCGCCAGTCCCAGGCTGCCTATAATGAAAAATATCTGCGGTCTTATGAATGCAAAAATTTTGGCTCTTTCCGCTTGCTTAAGCTGTTTTGTTTGTTTCACTTTACTCACCTGCCTTTTTGGTTGTACTTTCGTTAATCTCGCGATATACGCTGCAATTTTGCAGCAGCTCGTCATGTGTGCCGATGCCGGCCAATTGCCCGTCCTCCAGCACCAAAATCGTATCGGCGCGGCGTATAGAGGCCGTCCGCTGACTGATGATAAATACCGTGGTTTTCTGCGGCAGCTGCTTCAGGGCGCGCCGCAGGGCTGCATCCGTTGCATAGTCAAGCGCCGAGGCGCTGTCGTCCAAAATTAAAATGTCCGGCTGTGCCACCAGGGCGCGCGCAATGGAAAGACGCTGTTTTTGGCCGCCCGAAAGGTTGCGGCCGCCCTGCTCCACCCCAGCATCCAAGCCGCCGGGCTTTTCCCTGACAAAGTCCGCGGCTTGCGCTAGGGTCAGCGCCTGCCAAAGCTCTTCATCCGTTGCATCCTTTTTACCGTATAAAAGATTGCTGCGGATGGTGCCCGAAAACAGCTGTGTTTTTTGCATCACCACATAAATTTTGCGGCGCAGGGCGTTTTGCTGCCAGCTATGAATCGGCTCTCCCTCTAAATAAACCGTGCCCTCCGTGGCATCGTAAAACCGCGCAATCAGACTGATTAAGGTACTTTTGCCGCTGCCCGTGCCGCCGATAATACCAATCGTTTCGCCTTTTTTTGCGGTAAAACTCACGCCTGAAAGCGCACTTTCGGCCGCCTGCGGATAGGTCAGCCCCACGTTTTCAAAGCGCACGGCCTCGTGCGCACTGCTGCCGCAGGTGATATTGCCGAACTGCATATCGGGTGTCATATCCAAAACATCCCCGATGCGCCCCATGCTGACAACCGCCTTGCTCAGCAGCACAATTAAATTGGCCAGCTTTAAAAGCTCGACCAAAATTTGCGAAAGGTAGTTGACCAGTGCAATCACATCACCGGACAGGAGCGTACCGCCGTCAACAAATTTTGCGCCGAACCACAAAATAAAGATAATGCCGCCGTTAATGACCACATATGTTAAGGGGTTTAAAAGCGCGCTGATACGGCCGACATGCTGCTGAATGGATTGCAGACGGCCGATTTCGCTTTCCATCCGCTGCTGCTCGCGCTCCTCTCCGCCAAAGGCACGCACCACGCGCACCCCGGCCAGATTCTCTTTAACTGAGGTTGTTACCCCGTCCAGCGCCTTTTGCTGCTTTTTGTATAAGGGATTCGTCATATACATAATGCCGAACACAATACAAAACAAAACAAGAATAACCGCCGCAAACACCAGCGCCGTTTGCGCGTGGATGGCAAAGGCCATCACCATAGCGCCGAACACAATGAACGGACTGCGCAAAAACAGACGCAAAAACATATTTAAGCCGTTTTGCACCTGATTGACATCGGCCGTCATGCGCGTAATCAGCGTGGCCGTGCCGATGCCGTCCAGCGCGGCAAAGTCAAGCGTTTGAATGTGGGCAAGCAAATTGTGCCGCAGCTCTGTGGCCGTGCCGATGGCGGCCTTTGCCGCAAAATACTGCGCCGTAAAGCTGCACAAAAGCCCAACCACGGCCAAGGCCAGCAAAATGCAAAACCGCGTTATCACAAAATGTGCGTCGTGCGTTTGAATCCCCACGTTAATAATTTGCGCCACCACCAGCGGCACAATTAAATCGAACGTGGCCTCCAGCATTTTAAACAGCGGTGCCAGCAGGCTTTCTTTTTTGTATTTTTTAAAAAACGGCAGCAGATATTTCAATGTCAACTCTCCTTATTTTCTTTGGTATGCTTTTCGGAACAACACATAGGTTGTTCCAAAAAAAATACGTACATTGTAAAAAAGAACGCGAAAACAGGTTTTGTGGGATAAAGGAACGGCAGCTGACAAGGTGAAGCCGTGTTTTTGCAAAAAACGCGGCGAACCAAAAGGCTTGCCGTGACGTAGGCCGTTCCCTACAGGTGTTTTGTTTGCATTGCAAATACCAATGTTATTTTGCATACACCAACCTCGCGTAGGGGAGGGGCTCTACTCCTCCCGTTATATAAACATTTTCCTTTTGTTTGGGCGGAGCAAGCCCTATACCTGTTACCTCAGCATTTTTTCAAGTAAAATTTGCTTAACGGTTGAAACGGCCTTTGCGTATGCGGTCTTTTGCGCCGACAGCTGCGCCAGCGCCGTAAAACAAGCGCCTACGGCCTTTTGCTCGGCCAAGGGGGGCAGGGGCACAAAGCACTCTGTAACGCGTGATTTGGAAAGGTTATAGCGCGAAATGCCCTGTGCCAAAACCGTAAGCTGGCTTCTAAAGCAGGGAGATCGCAGCAAATATGCCAAAAACGCCGCGTCAAGCTCTATTTTCGGCCGAAAGCCAAAGCAAAAGCTGTTCACATACACATGCGGCTCGTCATAATCCCAAACCGAGGCCATGCCTGCCTCCTGCACGGTTTCGGATGCGGCGGTAAACAGCACGTCACCGCGCCGCACGGCGGTTTGCCCGGCACCTGCCGTCACCGCTTCGGTGCCGTCTTTTTGCGCAAGCGGATTTTCAAACACATTGGTATATGTAATAAACCGATCACGGCCGCAGCCGAAATCCTCCTTTTTTTTACCCGTCAAACCGCTGTAGACCGTGCCGATGTCGCCCAATCTGTACCATTGCCATGCGCCCGTGCAGCCCTTCATTCGCAAGGCCGGCTCGGCCTTGCCGCGCAGCGGAAACAGCTTTTGCATGAAAATGCTCTCCAGCTGCTTCAGCTGTCCGCACGCGGCTTCTATGCCGTCAATCGTGCGCTCCAGCGCGGTAAACAGCGCGGCTGTCTGCACCTGTTCCTCACGGCTCTGCGGCAGACAAATCGGCATGGCAAAAAACGCATCATCCCGAATATCCAGCCGATCGGCACGTGCGCCGCCGGTAGCATTTTGACGCATATAGCCGTGCCAATGCGCGCTTTTAAAATAGGCCTCCAAAAAGCCTGCATCTGCCCCGTGCGGCCGAAACACACAGTAAAGGGGCGACATAATGCCCGTTTCGCGCTGCTTGCTGCGGCTTAGCGGCCCGACGGGTGCGGCCGCGGAGATACGCGGATTATACACAAAATCATTTTCGCGCACCACGTAATAACGGGTTAAATGCTCCCGATTCGCAACATCGCGCTCAAAAAAATCATCACGCGGAATAATGCCTTGTTCGGCCGAATTGGTATACACCGCAAGCGGCAGCGCCGCACGGTTTTTTTCGCGCACCTTTTCGGCCAGCGCCGCAAGCGGCACTGTCTGCCACGGCGCGGTGCAGCCTGCAAACCGCAAAGGCGGCGGCAAAACGACCGATTCTTTAACAGTATGCCCCGTGTGCGGCTTTCTATCATAGCTGTTTTGTCTCTTTGCTTCAGTTTCCACGCTCGTCACCTCGCAGCAGCTTCACAAAGGCGGCAAGACCCTGCATGTCGTAGCTGCCACCCGTTATGTTTTCCAAAAGAGATGCAAGATTTTCCTCCGCTTCCTTCACATCGGCCGAAAGTGCCGCAAACGGATGGGCATATTTTTGAAACAGGGCGCAAACCGATTCTTCCAGTGCGGCAATCACCTGCTGCGGCAAGCTGCGCAGCTGCGCCGAAAGCGGCCGAATCCATTTAACAGCCAAAAGATGACGAATTTCGTCATCGCTTGCCGCGCTAAGCCCCTTTGCCGCTGCCGCAAACAGCCGTTTTTCCGCAGCGCGGTTTTTAGGCTTTAAGACTGTGCCGTCGCGCCCTTCCGTCTGAAAGTCCGCGCGCCTTGTTTCGGCCAGATATTCCCGTGCATAAAGCGCTAAGGGGATCAGCCGCCCGGCATCCTCGGCTGCGGTGGGAAGCGTCGCCTTGAAAGAGCCGCTCAAAGCGTTCGTCTGCCGTGCGGCGGCAAAGCCTTCGTCCTGCAGGGTCTCCAAATCGGGGGCGATGGTGCGCCAGGCATCATCCAAAATCCGATAGGCTTCGTAGCGGTCAATCAGCGGCACAGCGGAAAGCCGCTCAGAAATTTCCGCCGCAAGGCGGTCTTGCTCTGCGGTCAAGTCCACTGTCATCATACCGCGAATCAGTTCATTATATAGGTAGCTGTCAAAATCGGCAAAGCGTTCGGCAAAATCCTTACAAAAGGCCAAAACCTCTTCGCTTTGCGCAACTATCGTGTGCACATCCTCTGTTTTGGGCTGCGCGTAAGGGGTGCCATCCTCTTGCAGCAGCGCACCGCGCAATTGGGGGAACACCGCCCAATATGCCGCCAGTGCGCCGATTTCCTGCTGCGGAATACCGCCGAGCATAGCAGCATATAAATCCAAATCATCCTGCGCTGCGGTCGGCTTCACATAGCGCGCAATGTTCAAATTATAGCCGTTTTCGCAAATCTCCTGTCGGCTCACAAGGCGAGAAAAGCCGTCAACCGTCCCTTTTTCGGCAACAACATCCGCAATGCGCCGTATGTGCGAGGCCGTCAGCACATTGGTGTGCCCGGCCTTGCGGCAGCAATCGGAGGCATCCGCAAATAAAACATCGGTATCCTCCCGTTTGCGGCGCAGCACCAAAATGACGGTGGGAATGGTCGTCCCGAAAAAGATATTGTCGGGCAGGCCGATCACCGCTTCAATATGGTTATGCTCAATCAGCGCACGGCGAATCCGTCCTTCGCCTTCGCCGCGCCCGTCCGCCCCGCCCGTCGCGTCACCGCGGAACAGAACGCCGTGGGGCAGCACAACGGTCATCACGCCATCGGGCTTTACATGCCAAAGGCCGTGCAGCAAAAAGGCATAGTCGGCACGACCCGACGGCGCCGTGCCGTAAGCAAAGCGCGGCGAGCCGCCCAGCCGTGCGGCATCCCACTGCTGGGAATAGGGCGGATTGGCAACCACCGCATCCATTAAAAGCGGTGCGCCGCCTTCTTGCCGCGGCCAGTCCTCTGCCAGCGCATCACCGCAATGTGTGTGAATTTGCGGTGCCGAAATGCCGTGCATCATTAAATTCATACACGTTATATGATAGGTGCTCTCTTTGCGTTCCTGCGCATAATACTGCACATTTTGGGGCAAAATACCCTGCTGCATAACGCTTTTGCCAATGGTAATCAAAAGCGAGCCGGAGCCGCTTGTTGGGTCGTAAATACAAATTTGGGAACGCTTGCCCAAGGCGTTTGCCGCAAGTCGGGACATTAAAACCGAAACCTCGTGCGGCGTATAAAATTCACCGGCTTTTTTGCCTGCGTTTGCCGCAAAATTACCGATGAGATATTCATAAATAAAGCCCGGCACATCGTAGTGCTGGCGGCCGTCTGTCGGCACCTCGCAAATAATGGGGAGTAAATCCGTCAGCATCTGTGTGCGGCTCTCCGTATCGCTTAAAAGGCGCAAGGCGGCCGCCGGCGCGGCAAAAATACCGCCGAGCAGTTGCGCACGTTCGGGACTTGTCAGCCGGCCGAAATCATAAAGCGCCGTTTGCAGCTCTTCGGCCGTCAGGCGGCCCCTTGCCGCCCAAACGGAAAACAGGTGCTTGTATGTCACAAAATAGCCCAATCGGTTTTGACATTCGGCCGCAAGCGGTCGGTTTGCTTCCTCAAGCAGCATCGGCCAGTCCTCTGCCGCACGGCCCGTCTTGCGCAGATAGGCCTCCTCCCGATCGGACAAAAATTTATAAAAAAGCAAGCCTAAAATATAAGCCTTATATTCGCTTGCCTCTATCTGCGAGCGCATTTTATTTGTCGATTCCCATATACGGGCGGCAAGCTGCTGCTTATTCATCGCAAAGCCCTCCCCGATTTTGTTCTGCTTTTTATTATACTAAAAATTTTGCCAAACGTCAATATAACGGCTCTCAAACCCGAAAAACAGAATAAACCGAACACAGCGGTCGGAGCAGAACGATTCAAAATAATACGACGGCACATAAAAGGAAAAGGGCATCGGCCGGGGAAGCCGATGC
>UQYH01000087.1 GCA_900545185.1 uncultured Eubacteriales bacterium
TACTAAAATAATAAGAAGTTTGCATGAATTTAAGGAGGTTATTCCATGGCTATTAAAACCGAAAACGAACGCGGTACCATTGTAATGAGCAACACAGTTATTGCACACATAGCCGGTATGGTTGCCACCGGTTGCTACGGCGTTGTGGGTATGGCATATAAAAGCGCCGGGGACGGCTTTGCCAGTCTATTAAAATGGGATACCATTACCAAGGGCATTAAGGTAACTACCGAAGACGATAAAATTTGCATTGATTTACACATAATTGTTGAATATGGCGTTAATATCAAAGTCATTTCAGACAGTATCATCAACAGTGTCCGTTACAGTGTTGAAAGCATGACCGGCTTCCGCGTCGGCCGCATTACCGTCAACGTGGAAGGAATCCGCGTGGATTAATTCGGAGGTGTCAATTTTGAAGTATACAATTGATGCGGCAGAGCTTTGCAAAACCTTTATCTCTGCTGCCAATAAGCTTGTGAACAACAAATCTGTTTTAAACGATTTAAACGTATTCCCCGTGCCGGACGGCGATACCGGCTCTAACATGTCTATGACCGTTACCGCTGCCGTCAGTGAGCTTTCCGGCCGCACTCCTGCCACCGTAGGCGAAGTGATGGATGTTGTCGCCGCAGCATCTCTGCGCGGCGCACGCGGTAACTCCGGCGTTATTTTATCCCAGCTGTTCCGCGGCATTTCAAAGCGCTTAAAGGGCTGCGAAATTGCTGACGCAACCGATATTGCCGAAGCTTTTTCCGAAGCCGTGGCAACTGCATACCGCGCTGTTATGAAACCGGTTGAAGGCACCATGCTTTCCGTCTCCCGTGATGGTGCCGAAGGCGGTGCGCAGTATTTAAAAGAAGATAACGAATTGGTTGCATTGCTTAAGGCCGTGATTGAGTCGGCTCAAAAGAGCCTGGATAAAACCCCCGAAATTTTGCCTGCTTTAAAAGCAGCCGGGGTAGTCGATTCCGGTGGCCAAGGCGTTTTATACTTACTGGAGGGCGCCCTTTCCTACCTTGAAACCGGCGTTATGATTGAAAGAGCGGACGGCGAGGTTATCCCTGCACCCAAAGCCTCCGGCGCAAAGACCGCAGAGGCCGATATTAAATTTGCATATTGCACCGAATTTATTATTGAAAAGAATAATCCCAAGGCATCCAGCAAGCTGTTTGCCGCCAATATTCAAAAAAAGGGTGACTCGATGGTGGTTGTGGATGACGAAACCATCATCAAGGTGCACATCCACACAAACAATCCCGGTTATGTTATTGAAGAAGCCGTTAAGCTCGGTGCACTGATTAATATTAAAATCGACAATATGAAATATCAGCACAATAGCCTGGTGATGAAGGAGAAACCGCAAAAACCGGCCGAACCGACCGAACCGGCAGAGCCGTACGGTTTTGCCGCCGTTGCTGCAGGCGAGGGCATCGAAAGCCTGTTCCGCGATATGGGTGTAAGCCAAATTATTTTGGGCGGCCAGACCATGAATCCCAGCACGGATGACATTTTAAAGGCCGTGAATGACATAAACGCCGAAACCGTATTCATTTTACCGAACAACAAAAACATTATTATGGCCGCCGAGCAGGTACGAGATTTGACCGAAAAGAACGTCATCGTCATTCCCACCCGTTCCATTCCCGAAGGTATTTCCGCTATGCTGGCCTTCTCGCCCGATGCATCGGCCGATGAAAATGCCGAAGCCATGAAGGAAGCGGCCGAGGTTGTGAAAACCGGTAACGTTACCTATGCCGTGCGTGAATTTCAGTTTGACGGCGAAACCATGCCGGAAGGGAAAATTATCGGCTTAACCGGCAAAAGCATCACCGCCGCCGGGGATGAACCCATGCAGGTCGCAAAGGATCTCTTGGCAGGCATGGTGGATGATGAAAGCACCATCATCAACGTCTTCTACGGCGAGGATGTCTCTGAAGAAGAAGCCGACACGCTGCGCGCTTATTTGGAAGAAACCTATTCTGCTTGCGATGTGCTGGTACACAGCGGCAAACAACCTCTTTATTATTACATTGTATCTGTGGAGTAACAAAGATGACAGATGATGTTTTAAAAAACCCTATAACTCAGCTATCAGGCGTCGGTCCCAAACGGGCCGACGCTTTTGCCAAGCTGGGGATTTTTACGTTTGGTGACCTTGTAACGCACTATCCCAGAGCGTATGAGGATCGCTCGGCGACCAAAAAAATTATTGAGCTGACTCATGACGAAACAGTTTGCATTAAGGCAGTTGTGGCCGGTGCGCTGCAAACCAATTATAAACGCAAAAATTTAAAAATCTACACACTGCGCGTTTCGGACGGCACCGGCTTTATTGAGCTTGTTTGGTTTAATAACCGTTTTTTGGAAAAACGTTTTAAACAGGGCGATACCTATATTTTTTACGGCAAGGTGCGCCTCACACCCAAAAAACAAATGCTGACGCCGCTGTTTGAAGCACCCGGCCATCAAAAACAAACCGGCTGCATTATGCCGCTGTATCCGCTGACGGAGGGGCTGACAAATGCCGTGCTGGCCGATTGTATCGCACAGGTTTTGGCACGCTTCACCACCTTGCAGGACACATTGCCTGCCGCATTGCGCAGCGAATTTGCACTGTGCGAGCTGAACTTTGCCATACATAACATTCATTTTCCCAAAAATCAGGCGGATTGTGCCATCGCACGCCGTCGCCTTGCCTTTGAAGAGCTGTTTATGTTTCAAACGGCGCTTTTTTCACTGAAAGCTGCTAATAAACGTCATGCCGCACCGCAGCTTTCGGCAGATGTTCATACATTTCTGACGGCACTCCCCTTTGCGCTGACCGATGCACAAAACCGTGTCATTCGTGAAATTATAGGCGATTTATCCTCCGGCCTTGCCATGAATCGGCTTGTTTGCGGTGATGTTGGCTCCGGTAAGACCATTGTTGCGGCTGCCGCCTTGTACAGCGCTGTGCAAAGTGGATTTCAGGCTGCTTTTATGGCGCCTACGGAAATTTTGGCACAGCAGCACCACAAAAGCCTGTCTGCCCTGTTTCAGCCCTATGGTATACGGGTAGAGCTTTTGTCCGGTTCCCTGCCTGCCAAGCTAAAGCGCGAAGCCTTGGAGCGGCTGGCCTGCGGCACCGCGCAAATCGCCGTAGGCACACACGCATTGCTCAGCGAAACCGTCCGTTTTCACAATTTGGCTCTTACCGTGACGGACGAACAGCACAGGTTTGGCGTAAACCAGCGCAAGCTTTTAACCGAAAAAGGAGAAAATCCGCACATGCTTGTTATGAGTGCAACCCCCATTCCGCGTACGCTGGCCTTTATTTTATACGGCGATTTGGATGTTTCGATGATTGACGAGCTGCCCCCCGGCCGCCAGACCATTGATACGTTTGCCGTCGGCGAATCGTATCGCAAGCGCGTATATGCTTTTTTGCAAAAGCAAATTGACGCAGGCCGCCAGGCCTACATTGTCTGTCCGCTGGTGGAGGAATCGGACGCACTATCGCTCCATGCAGCCGCACAGTACGCCGAAACCTTGCAAAAAAAAGTGTTTCCCAATGTACCTGTCGGCCTTTTGCACGGCAAAATGAAGCCAAGCGAAAAGGATGCCGTAATGTCTGCCTTTAAAAACGGCGATCTTAAAATTTTGGTGGCAACCAGCGTAATCGAAGTCGGCATTGATGTGCCCAACGCCACGGTGATGATGATCGAAAACGCCGAGCGCTTCGGCCTGTCGCAGCTGCACCAGCTGCGCGGACGTGTCGGCCGCGGCTCGCATAAATCCTATTGTATTTTAATGAGCGGTACACAAAACGACACGGCGCTGCACAGATTACAGGTCATGCGTCGTGAATCAAATGGCTTTAAAATTGCCGAAGCAGACCTCGCGCAGCGCGGTCCGGGTGAGTTTTTCGGCACCCGTCAGCACGGCTTACCCGTGTTTAAAATTGCCTGTCTGTATTCCGACATGGAGCTTTTGCAGCAAACCACACTTGCCGCACGCCGCTATATAGACGGACAAATTTTGTGCACGGACGAGGAAAAAACGAAAATCGAGCAAAAAATTGAGGCCTTGTTTAACAATCGTGTTACATTTGCTTAAAAATTTAATGAAACATCTTGACAATTATGAGATTTCATGTAAAATAATATATGGGTAATAGTCTTTTTTGCTGTTTTAAACTGTATAAAAGTAACTTTTTGTCGGTTTTATACATCCATAAAAGATGAATTGATGCGTAAAAGGATGGTTTTTGTTGAGAGTCATTGCAGGTTCCGCACGCGGAACAAAGCTTGTATGCCCTGCGGGGCTGACGGTTCGACCCACGCACGACAGAGTTAAAGAAGCCGTTTTCAGCATGCTGACCGGCCGCATTGAGGGCGCAGCCGTGCTGGATGCTTTTGCCGGTACCGGCGCTTTGGGAATTGAAGCGCTGAGCCGCGGTGCAAAGCATGCCGTGTTTGTAGATAGCTCATCCGATTCATTGCAAACCGTTTCGGCCAATTTAGAAAAAACACATCTTATGCAGCAAGCTCAAATGGTGAAAAGTGATTATTTGACATATTTGACCCAAACAACCAATCGGTTCGATTTGATTTTTTTAGACCCGCCCTACTGGGCAGGGTTTATGCAATCGGCTCTGACCGCCATACACGAGCATCACTTGCTCGCATCGGACGGTGTAATTTATTGCGAATCGGAGGATAACGCTCCGGCAGAGGCGGCTAACCTGTTTCAAATCGTACGGGATAAAAAATACGGCAGGGCACATGTTCTGCTTTTGAAAGAGTTTTGACTATGAAAATTGCAGTATACCCCGGCAGCTTTGACCCCATTACCTGCGGCCATTTGGACATTATCCGCCGCAGCAGCGTTATGTTCGACGAGGTGATCATCGCTGTTTTAAACAACTCTGCAAAAACACCTTTGTTTTCTGCCGAGGAACGTGTGCGGCTGATTGAAAAATCAATTGCCGATCTCCCCAATTGCCGTGCCGTATATTTCAGCGGATTGCTGGTGGATTTTGTACAGCAGCAAGGCGCAACGGCTGTCATTAAGGGGCTTCGTGCCATTTCGGATTTTGAATACGAATTTCAGATGGCGCTTTTAAATAAAAAGCTAAACCCGAATATTGAAACCTTATTTATGTGCACAAATGCAAACTATTCATATATAAGTTCCAGTATTGTTAAGGAAATCGCAGGTTTGGGCGGCGATTTTTCGGATCTTTTGCCCAAGGAAATTTATGAAGATGTAAAACAAAAGATTAAAAAGGGGCGGTAAGCATGGAAATTATGGAAATTATTGAGGCTTTGGAGGATAAAATTGAGCATAGCTTTACAATTCCCTTTGTGGGACGCGGCATAGTGGATAAGGACGCATTGCTCGACCTGTTGCAGGAAGCCAGAATTAAGTATCCTGACGAGATGAAGCAGGCCAAGTGGGTAAAGGATGAACGTCAGCGCATTATTGCCGATGCACAAAAAGAAGCAGCCTCCATCATTAAGGGTGCCGAGGACAAAATCGTTTCTATGGTAAACGAGCATGAAATTACAAAGCAAGCCTACGAAAACGCTAACCATGTGGTTGAAAGCGCGCAGGATCATGCACGCGAAATTCGTATCGGCGCAAATCAGTATGCAGACGGAATTTTACACTCGATTGAAGAACAGTTAATTGCAACGGTTGAAACCATTCGTGAAAACAGAAAAGATTTAAAGCACTGATACATAACAAAATTTAAAAAGCAGCGCAGCCTCCAAATGATGGATAGCTGCGCTGCTTTTTTGATTTGTTTATTGCTCTTTCACACGAAACTGCTTGTAATTTAACGGAAACGGCAATATTTTTGCCTTTTGCAAGGGCTTATATATCAGCAAAACAATGGCAAAATCAATGCAATGATGAATGATTGTGCCAAGTCCAATGGTGATTAATATGTACCACACAAAGCCCGAAGAAGGCGCCGTGATGAACGGAATGGACGTAAGACCGACCAGCATTTCACAGGCTGCATGCAAAAGCGCCGTAATGCCGATGATTAAAAAAATGTTGTACCGCCGTTTTGCCAGCGCATAACCGGCCAGCCCGAAAAACAGGTGCATAAAGGCACGTGCCGCCACCCAAGGATTCCCCAGTGCCGCAAAAAAGCCCAAAGCGCTGCCGATTGCCGTGCCGACAACAGCCGCCGGGCCGACAAACAAGGCCAAAATACCGGGCACATGTGAAGCAAAAGTCGCTGAAAATACAGGCTCTAACACAATTTTAAACGGCATATACATAGGAATTAAAATAGCAATTGCCGTAAGCAGTGCCGAAACCGTAATGCTTTTCACATCTGTTTTTGCGTTCGTTTGCAAATTTGTATTCATTCGTAAACTCCATTCCGCCCATTGGGCTTATTTTTAGGACTGCCGCCTATTTTCACACCTTGTGCAAGGTACGCATACAATATAACAAAGAGGTGAATTGTATGACAGCGTCCATAATCCGTGATTCTCTTACACTGTTTTTACTCATTTACGCCGTGATTGATTTGGGGCACCGCATTATTTTATTTGTTATGCAAGCTGTTTGCAAAACAAGCGATGCAAAAGATATGTTTTGTGTTGTAGATGCAACACAAATGCCTCCGGAATCGCTGGAGTACCGTGTCCGCTCTGCTCTTATGCGGCTGGAGGAACCGATCGTTGTGCTCTGCGATGCACTCCCCGACGAATCGGCCGTCATTCTTCGCACACTTTGCAGCAAGCATGACGCACTGTACGCTCTCGGCAAAAAAGAACTGGCCGAATGGCTTACAAGCGGAACAAGTCCGGATGTTTTTTTAAGTAATGCAAAAACGGCAGTCCCAAGCCATAGCAAATAACCAATTCTCCCAGACCAACGGTTGCAATGTTTAAAAGCAGCATCGGTGAATCCGGAACAACAAAATAGAGCATGCTGCCGACAATCAAAGCATTGCATACCACGGGAGAAAGCATGGCAAGAAGCGGACGGTTTCTGAAAAAGCGTGTGCCGAGCGCTCCCAAAAGTGTTGCTAAGGTGCCAAACAAAATATCATACAAGCCGTATCCGCCAACCATGTTGGCCACAATGCAGCCCACGGTCAAACCCGGTACGGCAAACGGCGCAACAGCAGGCAAAGCCGTCAGCACTTCTGCAACACGAAACTGCACCGTTCCGTATGAAATCCATGAAAAAGCGAGGGTTAGGGCGGCGTATAACGCCGCCGTAACCGCACCGTATACCAGTTGTTTTACATTCGATTTCTTCATCATTTTGTATGTTCACAGCAGCTGCTGCAACAGCCGGAGCACTTCTTTTTCGGTTCATAAGGCATGTTCTGCCGCTTGTAATAGTCCGCAATGGCGGCTTCAATGGCTTCTTCGGCCAAAACCGAGCAATGCACCTTAGCCGGGGGCAGTCCATCCAGTGCTTCCATAACGGCCGCATTGGAAAGCTCTCTTGCTTCTTCAATCGTTTTGCCCTTCACCATTTCGGTCGCCATAGAGCTGGTTGCAATGGCCGCGCCGCAGCCAAAGGTTTTAAACTTGCAATCCTGAATGACGCCGTCCTCAATTTTCATATACATTTTCATAATGTCGCCGCATTTTGCATTGCCAACCTGGCCAACGGCGTTTGCATCTTCAATTTCACCCACATTTCTGGGATGCTCAAAATGATCCATAACCTTTTCGCTGTACATAAAACAAATCTCCTTTCGTAAAAACGTATGATTAATTGCCGGGGTAAAGCGGCGACATCTGCCGCAGAGTATTGACAATGTCCGGCAAAACCTTTAAAACATAATCAATTTCTTCTTCGGTATTCTGCTCCCCTATAGAAAGACGCAGCGAACCATGTGCAATTTCATGCGGCAGGCCAAGCGCCAGCAAAACATGAGACGGGTCAAGCGAACCGCTTGTGCAGGCCGAACCGCTTGATGCGGCAATGCCCTTTGCATCCAGCCGCAAAAGCAATGCTTCGCCTTCGATGTATTGGAAGCAAAAGTTTACATTGCCCGGCAAACGGTCTGTTCTGTGGCCGTTAAAACGGATGTGCGGAATCTCTTTTTCGATACCGGCAATCAGTTTATCGCGCAGCGCCGTAATCCGCGCCGCCTTTTCCTCGATATTAGCAGTTGCCAAAGATATAGCCTTGCCCAAGCCGGCAATTCCGGCCACATTCTCTGTACCGCCGCGGCGATTGCGCTCTTGCGCGCCGCCGTGCATAAAGTTATCGATTCGGGTTCCTCTTTTAATATATAAAGCACCCACGCCCTTCGGGCCGCCGAACTTATGAGCCGAAAGCGACAAAAGATCCACGCCCAGCTCTTTAACATCAATGGCAAGAGAACCGACAGCCTGTACCGCATCGGTATGGAACAAAACGCCCTTTTCCTTTGCAATGGCTGCCAATTCCCGAATCGGCTGCACAGTGCCGATTTCGTTGTTTGCCATCATAATAGATACCAAAACCGTATCCTCACGGATGGCATCCCGCAAGGCATCCGGGCTTACCTTACCCTCACCGTCAACCGGCAAAACCGTAACGGAAAAGCCCATTTTTTCCAAATATTGCACCGTATGCAGCACAGCGTGATGTTCAATTTGCGATGTGATAATGTGCTTGCCTTTTTTTTGATTGGCCAGTGCCACACCTTTAATGGCCCAGTTGTCCGCTTCGGTACCGCAGGCCGTAAAAAATATTTCATTTGCACTTGCGCCAAGCGCCTCTGCAACCTGTTCACGCGCCGTACGAACAGCAATTTCTGCCGCCGCAGCCTTGCGGTAAATGGAAGAGGGATTACCATATTCATCTTTTAAATATGGCAGCATAGCCTCCAACACTTCGGGCTTAACAGGCGTTGTCGCACTGTTGTCCAAATATACTAATTGATTCATTGTATCAACTCCCATCCATACAGATATAAAAAATGATATGATATAAAACCGAAAATCGGTTATATATTTTCCTCAATTTTATATTATACACTACTTTTTGAAAAACTTCAACAAAAAATCATACAAAATTTGGGCTTTTTTACCCGACTTTTTGAATTATCAATACAATTTGTACGATTTTGCGCTATAAAATTCGGCTGTAGCTTTTTGTGCGCAATGCACGCAAAATGGCTTCATCCGTCATACCGGCCGTGCAAAGCATAAAAATACCAACGTCCTCACCGCTGAAATTCTGCGCTGTAAGCGGCATTTCGCAGGCTGCCGCACTTGTATACAAAATTGCATCCACTGCACCGCCGTACCCATAAAGCGGCACAACCGTATGTCCTTCTT
>UQYH01000088.1 GCA_900545185.1 uncultured Eubacteriales bacterium
GTCGGTGTCATTTCTTCTTTCATAATGGCAGCCTGCCACAAGATTAAAACGCGCTTTGCTGTTTGCCTCATCGGGAAAAAGAGAATTAAACAAAAATGAGTCTGCCAAATGAGAAAAGTCATCCCCGGCCATAACGCTACTGTCTAAAAATTCCGGTGTAAACATCAAATCACAGGCCAAAAACGGTTCATCGCAGTCCCGATCTGCAAGAAACATATGCGCCTCGCCTACATTGATAACAGACACATCTCCCTTTTCGACCGAATATTCTTGTCCGTCAATGATATGCCGCGCCCGTCCCGAAAGAATGTATACCATCTCAATAAATTTATGCTGATGCAAAACACCGACATATTCCTTACATTCCTCCGAACGATGAATATACACATTGATACCAGGCCTGAAAAAATGACTTTTTTCAATGACAATTGGCATCGTATCCATATTCTTACCTCCTGTTTCAGCATATTAAAGGGCTTTGTGCGCCGCCGTGCAAACCCTGTATTCCGACCCCGATTTACAGTTTCTTTGCAAACGCGGCAAAGTCCGTTATGTAAAAATCGCTTTCCCGTCGTATGCTTTCCTGGTCCGGTTCGTATGCATCCTGTACGCCGATAACGGTAAAGCCGGCTGTCTTGGCCGTTCGAATGGCATGCAGGCTGTCTTCAAACACAACCGTATGTTCCTTTTGTGTTCCCAGCCTTTCCGTGGCACGTTCATAAATAATCGGCTTTGTTTTTCCGGCTCCCACCTGTGTACAGCTGATAATATCCGAAAAAAAATCAGAAGCATGGTTATTTTTCAAAACCATGGCAACCAAATGCACATCTGAGGCTGTGGCAATGGACATGCGTACACCGCGTGCCTGCAATTTTTCCAAGCAATTCCGCACACCCAGTTTTAAAAACACACGCGTACGATACATGGCTTCTGCCTGCCGATTCACACCTTCCATAATTTCTTCCAGCGAAAGCGTTATGCCGTAATGCGTTTGATAATAACGTGCGGCCTCAGGCAGGCTCATGGTTTTAAAGGTTTGGTTTAAATTGGCCGAAGGCATAAAGCCCAGTGACCGTAAATAGTCAGAGCCTATCGTATCCCAAATAAACATCGAGTCAAACAAGGTACCGTCAAAATCAAAAATTGCACCGCGTATATCCAAAATCAACACTCTTTCAATCACAAATAGGAAGGCCCGAAGGCCTCCCTATTATTCTACCGCAAACCTGTACAAATATCAAACGATTCGGGATGCAAAATGTGAGTTTGGTAACTAAGTCTGTTTGTATGGCTTCAAAAACAGCATATTGCCATAACATGCTTACATGAACATTTTCAAGGTTGACAAGCCGATGCACCCGCACTCACCGAATTGCCAGCACATTCGGCTTTGTTTGGCCGACGGCTGCTTACTTGCCGCACAAGGCCTTATATTGACATTCACTCCACTGAGGGCTTACCGGCTTGATTTTTACTTGAATTTGCTTTTTACCGGCAGTTGCCCGAACAGGAAGCCGAAAGTCACTTTCACGCAGCCGCATGGCACAATTACATCCCGCATCATACCATATACCGCAAAAAACACCATCCGCATACACTTCGGCCGACTGATTGACAAAGGAATAATCAAACAGTTTTCTTAAAATGACAAAGGTATTTTGTTCGCCAATATCAAGCCGAAATTCCGAATTGCCGCCTTTTAGCAGCAGCTGCCCCTTATAGGTATATTCTTTTCCGTCGCACAGTCCCTCAAAGGCCGAACTGCACCGCAAAGGCATTGCATATTGGCTTTTATAAGTATGACTGTCCCTGCTTTGCGAATCCGAGATGATGAGTGTATCTGTTTCACAAAGCAACACTTCGCTGTGCAGATAATAAAACAGTACGCAATCCACCGTTTCGTAAGCGTCATTGACGGGGCCATGCTCCATATCAAAAACAAACTCGTTTTGAAACGAAATACTGTCCCCCGTCATAAATCTGTATGCCATGGATTTATAGGTCGCATCATTATCGCAGTGAACAGAGGCATGCGCCCATTTAGCATTATAGCCACAGCCGTAAAACGGTCTGCTTAACGTTCCGCTGCACCAATAATAGGCGCCGTTGTAAAAATCCTCTGTGCCTGTACCGTTGACCTGAGGCGTTCGGCTGCCGTCAATATAAATATGTTCATCACCCTCCAAATATTGGCCGCCGCGGGGAGAAAGGTTTGTGTCCATTGAGGATACAATCCCCACGAATCTGCCGGCACCGCGTAGCGCAAGCAGGCGCATATCATTTTTATCCTCCGATTGCGCCTCTGTTTGAACGTGCTTTGCCTTAAAATAGCCCCATTTGGGTTCTGCGTCAAAATCAGAGATATAAATCTCATATTGCATATGCAGCGTTTCGCCGCAAGTATGATTTTCAATTTGCACCTCTACCCTGTCCCGAAACGGCATGGGAAGCTTCAGATACAGCCAATCCGCGTCATCAATGCCGAAGGCTATACATTTTGTACGATAATCGGGTGCGTTCGGATCCGGCCCATGAGTCGGAAAACCGAATATGCCGCTGAGCGGTACGTCAACGGAGGGTTTGCCTTCCCCATCGAAAAATATTTTTAAACGCAAATGATTCAGCCGCAAATATGCCTGCGGATTTCCGCCCTTTGCATGGATTGAATCCATCTTAAGGCGCAGACAGGTAATTTGAGCAGTCGTATCCCGAAGGGTAAAAAACGTATTGGCTTCACCGGTAGCGATGGTAAAGGCACCGTCCTTTTTTTGTCCGCATATTCCCAAGCCGCTTTGCATGATATCCGTCAGCAGGGAATTGTCTTGATTTCTGCTGTAACTGTCTATCTTCGTTTCGGGAGGATAAACCGTATAATCAATGTGATAATAAAAATAGACGTTGCTGTCTGCGGTTGCCGTAATTTTAATGCTCTCGGCAAAGGGAATCGGCATATACATGATATATCCGCTTTGCCGCACCGTTCCCTCCACTCCCGGAACATTAATCTCAACCAGTTCTTTGGGAATATAGGGAATCTGCCCCGAAAATATATCCTGTACACTGCCGCTGATGAACGGTGTTTCGCAACCGTCTATATACACGTGCAGAAAATCGTCAGGGTTTTCAACGGTCGGCAAAAACAGCTTATAAACACAGCCCGGCCCTTTGGCATCCAATAAAACCTGATGCCCTTTTTCATCCAAATACAGTCTTTGGTCATAATCCTTATTATAACCCTCACGGTCATAACTCGTTGAAGAACGGCGCATGCTTTCATCTATATAGGGGAGCTGCGAAACCTCCGTCATTACCTTGACCGCATCCATGCGATGTACCATAACAAAACGCCTCACTTTCTCAGTTGTCAATCATTTTGCCTCTGTTCATATCCGGTTGGCTAATAAATTGTGTAATAAACCTCGTTAGAGAAAACACGCCAATTATAAAAAATTTCGGTATAATTTTTCTGTCCGTTCTTTCCGGCCGTTTCCAAAATACCGCTTTCCTCGGCTAGATACAAGGTGCTGATGCCGCCGCCGTTTTGCACAACGCGGTCAATCCGATACACAAACCCTACGTTTTCGCGCAGTTCGGTCGTTAAGCTGCTGTGTTTCATAGGATCAATACCGATTTTTTTAGCAAAATTCAAAAACACATACCGTCCGGCCGCCTGCTCCGGAATAAAGCCGCTGACCTTGACCGTACTCTCGCCGTATCTTCCGCTTGTGACGGATAACACTCTTCCCGACAAGGTGTTGTCGGAAAGACTGTACACGCAGGCTCCGTTTAGAGAAAGCATACTGCCGCCGTATAGATGATAATTCACACCTTCACTGTTTTGGTGAATGACCGCATAGCGTCCGTCCGATGCGTAGGTGTTGTTTCCATCCCGAAAGCGTATCTCGCCCAATCCGTCATCAAGGGCAATCATAACAATATCTTCTCGGCCGTCCATTGTAATTTTAAGTATAACGGCATTTTTGCCGTTCTCTGCCGTCAGCTGCTGAATCTGTCGGATGCCGCGACTGTATTCGTAAGGCTCTAAAACAGTAATAAATTTGCTGCTTAGCCCCTCTGCAGCGCTGCGACGCCGCATAATAACCGATTTTGTCTGCCTTGTCTGAGGCGGCTCATCGGGAAAGAGGCTCTCCAGCTTGAGAGAGGGCGTGTCACCGATGTAAAGCGCTGTGTGTTCGTCTGCTTCGTCTACTATAAAATGAGCCCTCAGACCTGCCATAGGCTCAGTAAGGCCGGAGGCCTGCCAACGGTTAAGCACCCGTTCGTCTGCTACATAAACGGGAGGATCCGCATCCCCGTTAATCGGGCCGTAAGGATTTGTATATTTAAAATCCACGTAAAAGCTGTTTTGAACCCCTTGTTTTTCATAAACATTTGTGAACACACCGTACCCATCGGCTACAATCGGCGCCAGCTCTCTGTCCGGCTCCTTCCAGACCTCATTGCCTTCAAGCAGAGGGCGCTCCTGCTCCATTTTGGTAATCGGCACATCCGTTTCAACCGTCTGTTCCGTAAAGCGTGCGCCGTGCAGCACATAATCATGTATTTTGCCGCCGCCGGCCACCTCAAAAATATCTATAACATACGGGTGTTCTTCGTCAATGCCGTTCTGTGCAACCGTACGCCGAAACGTTTTGGGCCGCCCCTGCGCGCCGTTGTCGTTAACCTGAATTAAGGGGGTTGTTTCATCGTCATCATACAGCGTAACATTGCCCTTATCCAATGCCTTGTACGATTTTCTGTCAACCACCACCGTATTGTGGCTAAGACTGTAATGCGTCCACGTGCGATAGTTCGATTTGCTGTAGCCGATATCATCAATCGCATATTGCCCGAAGGCAGTCAGTGTCAGGTTCAGCATATCACCATGTGCATGTCCCAGCTGCCTATCCGCTGAAAAATGCAGTCTTGTCTGCAGCTGATTGGCCTCGGTTCCCGACCCTAAAACAGCTTCTCCGAACCCATCCAGCAAAACGCTTGTGGATTGGTGCAGCGGTGCAAAGTTTCCGCTCTGTTGTGTCATTGCCAGGCTCCATGTATCATGCATAAACGGACTGACACCCATGGGGTTAATCAGCCGGCGTCTGCTGTCATTTCTGACAGTTTCCAAAAACAGGCGCTCCCTTTCAAGCTCTGCATAGGCATCCGAAATATGCAGCCCCGTAATATGGCTGACATATCCGGGCGGATCGCTGTACCCAATCATACGTTCGTACGTATCGCCAAAGGTCGTAAGAACCGTATCCAGATAAGAGGTTCCCTCACCCCAATAAGGATCTCGCGTAAAGGCCATATACTCTGCCATCACATGGCAAAATTCATATGCATAATGCATATAATCGGGGCGCTCCAACACTCTGCCGGTAGAGGCAAAGCCTTTTACATAATTAATCAGATTATTTCGCAGCAAAGAACCGCCCGGGTCATCAAATGAATTCAGAAGAACAAAATCCGCACGGTTTGCCAGCAGATTATCCTCCATGCTTTTACGCGCGCCCTCGCCCAAGGCTTCATACGCCTCACTGTAATAGGTTAAATCATACGCACGCAGAAGATCATCGTTTATTTCCGTCATCCAGCGGCCATCATTTCGTTTTTCATAATGTCCGTAAGGCTTTGTTCCGTACAGCGGATTGCCGTTGTCATCCCAGCCACGCTTTTGGGAATGAATCCATTCGGTTGCATTATGATTTAAATTCAGATACTCCGGATTATATTTTGACCATTCATACAGAATAAGCGCCACCCTGCGGGCATAGTCCTCACGACCGGTTAAATAATACAATTCAGAAAGATACCTGACCTGATTATACAGCCAGATTTTTTTCTGATGATTCACAAAGGCGTTAAAATAATAGACCTTGCCGCTGCTGTCTTTATAAGATAAAACCTGTATCGCGTTGCCGCGCAGATTGGTAAAGGTTTCTGAATAATTATTCGGAAATTCTGCACTCGGAAAAACATCGCCCGTATTCTTATCCGTAATCACATCGGGATTAAACGGATCCCATGCGGGATGAAGCTTCTGCATTGTTTTGGGATGTAAAACAACAGGCATGGCCGTTTGTTTCGGCACCACAGCTTTGATTTGCTCGTCCGTCATGCTGATAACGCTGCCGGCCGCCCTCTCAAGAGCAGGTATGTCGCTCTCTTTTGCGTTGACCTTATAATGCGGATGATAAAACGTATTCTCCGATTTATAAATTTCGCAGGACGGAAGCAGCGGATTCAAACCGTAAAAGCTGTTAATCAGCATCACCTGCAAGCGCTTGCAGCTCGACGGCTCCTCCGGCATTTTAAGGGTAAGAGGCAGCACGCTTTGATTGCCGTATTTATCCCTTACATGCTCAACCCGCAGCAGCCGCCCCGTTTCATCATACATCGCCGCGATAAGAGATACCGCCTTTTTATAGCCCGATGAGCGTTCATACACTGCCCGAATAAATTCACCCGAACGAAAAGAGTCTGCCTCTTGTGAGCCCTTTAAAATTCTGATGGTGCCTGCCCCTTCGGCGCTGACAGCTTCTGCCCTCAACAGAATGATAAACAGAACAAACAATAATATACCGATTCGTTTTTTCACGCTTGCACCCCCAATACACCAATGCCATATCCGGGAATGTACTATCCTCTACATTCCCGGAGTGACATTGTATAAGAAAGGATTCTTCTTTTTATTCTGTAGGACGCTCCCTATCGAATAGGACGCTCTCTATCGAATAGGACGTTCCTTCTTGAAAGGGATTCTTCTTATCAAATGGGATTCTTCTTATTAAATGGGATTCTTCTTATGCTGTGCTATTCACCGCTGCTTCTGCCTGCACGCTTAGGTGCACACAAGGGCTTCATATCGCTCATGTCGGCATCCCAAAGAAAGGCCGTTACCTCTGTATCCTCCGCTTGCAGAGAAATTGTTTCCGAATCTGTCGGCTCTGCACTGCCGGCCGTCAGCACCAAGGGCTTAATAAGAACCCTGCTCAGCCGATCGCCTTGGTATACCGCCACGATTAAGCTCGTTGCGGTTTTAAACGTTACCCCCGGTATATAGCCTTCTGCCGTTAAGGCGGCCTTTGCCGTTACATCTCCGGTTGTAAAGCTTTCAATCGACATATCATTCTGCCACAGCGAAAGCGCGGCGCTCGTGTGCAGGCTGCTGTCAAATACCGAAACATTGCTGACACGCACCGCCGCTTTGCCCATGCCCTCGGGCAGAACAGAATTGTTTGTAATGAGAAGCTTCACATAGCGTGCCTCAATCGGCCGAAAGGCTGCAAACAGGTCTGTTTCGTTGTCTAAGGGGGTGCCGCGCGTACCGTAGCTGCAAACCTCTGTAAATGTCACCTCGTCATTTGAAACCAAAACTTTAAATTCATCCGGCAATACCTTAACCGCGGTGTTGGGGTTTTGCAGCCTCAGGCTGACCGTATCAACCGTCTTGCTCGTTCCCAAGTCAATCGTCAAATCTCCTTCAAGCGCAGAAAAGCCCAAATAACGTATATATCCGGTTGTTTTAATGCCGTCAACCGCATATGCGGGAGGCGCAGCGCCATAATGTCCTGTGGTGGTGGTTGCTGTTTTGCGAAGGGCATAATCGACCATAATGGGATATATATTCGTTGGCGGCGCTGTCAAAAACGCTTCATTGCCGCTTTCGGCGGTGCTGACCAGCTTCATGCCCGTAGTCAGCGCACCCGTTGTTACCTCTTCACCTTCCGCATTTTGAAAGGCCACACTGCCTCCGGCCGGTTTGTTAATCTCACGGCGGAATTTTTCTATCGTCATATTGTCGGGGAACCATAGGGTTGTCTGTTCGTCATCCCAATACAGCGTATCCGTACCGAGGGGCTTGCCGGGGGGTATCAGTGTGCTGGTATTATAGCTTGATGCAACAGTCTGTATGATGTAATCCTTGTAGCCGATGCCGTTTTCGGGCGTCACCCGAACGCGGTAGCCCGATGCAATTTCATCCTCCATAATCGGTTGAGAGTTAGCTTGCAAAATCGTGATGATGCCGGGGTGTTCCACTTCTAAAACGCTGATCAATCGAGAGGCCGTAAACGATTTGGGAACCTGATGAATCTTACCGCCCCCCAAATCAATACTGAATGCGGTGGTATTTCCCTTCGGATTGTAATCCGCCAAGGCATCGGAGCGCAGAATCGTGCTCTCTGAACCGAGTAAAAACGTGTATTCTTCGACAAAGCCACCCTCTGCATCCCACACAATCAGCACATCCGAGGCGCCGATATTTCCTTCGGTTCTTTCTGTGTTGCCGGGGTCATCCACACCTTCAAAACGGCTGTAAATCGTATACCGATAGCCGTCGACGGCAGACAGCTTGCTCCGCACCGCTGCAACGTCACTCTCGGCAATCGGGATATTCATAATTTTATGATTCTTTATATCAACATGATAGGATGTTTTAAAGGGAAGAGAACTCAGAGCAATTTCACGAATAACCGGTCTGCTGGCTCTGTTTGTGTTGATTGTCAGCTTTATCTGCCTGGCCCAAGCCGTGTCAAATCCAAAACTCTCCATGCGGTCCAGATACGGCGCTGCATTTTCAAGCAGAGGGAGCCAGTTAATCTCTTCATCATTTTGACCCTCGGTGTATGCCCGGTCAGTATAATACAGCGAAAAGCTTCCATTAGCGATGGCTACTGCATTTTGCCTGATTCTTACATGATTCACCGCAGCGATGTCTGCCAGGCTGTAAACAATATATAAGCCTTCAATGTTTTGCGCCGGCTGATAATAGCTGTTTTCGTTGCCGTCGATGGTTCTGTTAATGTTAGGTGCAATGTTTCCCTCGGTTGCTACATTCGGGTCGTTTGTGTATGCATACGTCATCGTCACCTGCTGTGACACCCCGGCTTCGGCACCGGCCGCAAGGGGCAGCATTGTCCCAAGCAGCAAAAGCGCCAGCATTAAGGCCATTGGTTTTGAGAAAAGCTTTCTTTTCATGTCTGTACCTCCTATATCCTTATAAATTTTTATTTTAGGCGAATGTAAAGCGTTAAAAAATGAAATAGTCTGCGAAGAAAGCAATATGACATTTGCATGCTGCTCCGCTTTGCCGTATGTTTATTTTACAATCACCTAATGGATGTGGTAAACGGCTTCTCCGAAGCAGCGGTATTCTCTTAATCAATATCCGCAGGATATCTCATACTGCAGCGCCCCTTTAAAAAAGCCGAAGGGGTAAAAGATTGATTTGTAAACACCGTCACCGACATCTCGTAAGGAAGTTTATCTC
>UQYH01000089.1 GCA_900545185.1 uncultured Eubacteriales bacterium
ATTCCTGTGTATTTTTCGGGGTATAGTTCTTTAAAACCTCTGCTTTTTTAATGACGGGCTTCGTCACAAGCTCATCGTGGTTCGCGCCACGTGTCGGCATGGCCGCAATCTGGTCTGCCAATTCAATGCCCTCCACCACTTTGCCGAAGGTTGCATACTTGCCGTCTAAATAGCTTTGCGTGTCCGTCATAATAAAAAACTGACCGCTGGCAGAATTGGGGTCGTTGGTGCGCGCCATGGAAACAACGCCGCGTTCGTGCTTTAAATTGTTTTCAAAGCCGTTTTCCGTAAATTCTCCCTGCACGGTTCTGCCGGATCCGCCAACGCCGAAGCCATCGGCCGAACCGCCCTGAATCAAACCGGGAATGGTGCGGTGAAACACCTTGCCGTCATAATAGCCCGATTTTACACATTCCAAAAAGTGTTTAACCGTTTTCGGCGCCACCTCCGGGTACAGTTCGATTATGATATCGCCGGAAAGCCCGTCCGATTCAACGGAAAGCTTAACGAAAGAATGTTCCGTTTCCGTGCTGCCGCCTTTGCCGCAGGCCGTCAAAACACCCAAGCACAAAAGCGCTGCCAATAGACAAATCCCTAATTTTTTCAACATAAAATCACAACTCCTTTTTTTCATATAATCATGCATTGACCTGCATAACTCGTAAGATTCAGGCAGTCGGCTTATTCTCTGTACCGGTTTTGGAAGCTGCATGTCTGTCATGAATCAAAATACCGATAATGACAAACGCCAGCTGCGGCACATGCGTAACCAGCACGTTGTACGAGCCGGACAGAATATCATAAATACACCACAGGGACATATTAACCAGCGTCCAAAAACGATATTTTGCACCGCTGTGCTGACCGATGCACATAACAAACGTAAGCGACGCAATAATAACCAGCAGTCCCAAAGGTGAAATACCGCCGGCCACCCAAATATTAAGCGCAATAATGGATACCACATAAATGGCAACCAGCCACCGCGGCAGCGGTTTGTTTTTAGAACTGAAAAAGTAATTAATCAGCGTCTGCAAGCCGCCGAGATAGCAAGCTGCAGCGCCGTTTATGCCGCTGCCGCCGACCAGATAGCTTGTGGCAACCAAAATATTACCGCAAAAAACCAAAAACAAAATGGTTTTAATTTTTGTGCCTTTAATCATAGAAGCGCAAATCATGGAAAGTAAGCCCAATGCGCTTAAAACATAAGATAAACCTTGCATAATTTCTCCTTTGTCTCCTGTTCGCTGTATAAAATTTAATCCATAATATTGCCTGCTGCCAAGCATCATATTGTATTATAGCACGCTTTTGCCGTTTCTTCAAGCAATTTTTGCAAATTCTTCACAGTGATGTGTTATTTTTTATACGGCGTTATTTGTACACAGCAAAAAAACAGGCTGCCGACGCACAAGCTTGCAGCCTCAGACCGTCGAAAAACTATATCATAATTCAAATTGGGGAGTTGTCAGAGGGGGTATCCCCCTCTGACTTAAAAATGCGGTTTTCGCGGGCGTGTACCGCAAAAACCGCTCCTATCAAGGGCTGGCGCGGTGAGCGCCGCGCGAGCGAAAGCCCTTATCCTCAAGCGAAAACTCTCGAAGAGAGATTTCGACTTGAAGCGTGTCGATGTATCGACACGCTCAAGCTGCCGACGTACAAGCTTGCAGCCTGTTTTCCTTTACAAAAACGCAATGACCTTTTTAGGACATTTTTCGGCACACGCGCCGCAGCCTATGCAGCGCGCATGATCAATCACCGCAAGATGATTCACGACCTTCACCGCGCCGACGGGACAATTTTTTTCACAAATTTTGCACCCTATGCATCCTGCCTTGCACACCGCCTGCACTTCGGCACCCTTTTCCTTTGAACTGCACCACACCAGCGGACGCTTTTCCGTTGTAACCATTCGGATGATATGTCTTGGACAAATTGCAGCACACGCGCCGCAGCCGACGCAGCGAGACGTATCCACATGCGCCACACCGTTCACCACAGAAAGAGCATGAAACCGACAAACACCGGCGCAGCTGCCCAAGCCGATACACGCAAACCGACACGACTTTTCACCGCCGCCGCAGCGTTCGGCTGCTATGCAATCCGTTATACCGTTATATTCGCACTTTGTTGCCGCCTTATCACATGTGCCGCTGCACAAAACGGCCGCTGCGCGGCGCTCGGTTTCTTTAGGTGCAATGCCTAAAATCGCTGCAATTTTATCTCGGTTTTCGACTTTTAACGCCGCACACTTTTCGCACGATGCCGTCCCCTCTGCAAGAGCCTGCGCCATAGCCGCACAGCCTGCAAAGCCGCAGCCGCCGCAATTGGCTCCCGGCAAAAGTGCTTCAATCTGTTCGGTGCGCTCATCACGTTCCACGCGGAATGCCTTTGCCGCAACGCCCAGCAAGGCGCCCAGCAGCATACCAACGCCGCCCAGCACGGCGGCAGGCAGCAATATTCCCGTCATGCAAATCTCTCCCCTTTTAAAATTTAAGACCCTGAAATCCCAAAAAGGCCATAGCAATTAAGCCTGCCGTTACAAGCGCAATGGGAAAACCCTGCATAGCCTTGGGGATGTCCGAGGTTTCCAGACGTTCCCGTACGCCTGCGAATAAAACAATGGCCAGCATAAACGAAACCCCGGCCGAAAAACCGTATACAACCGAATATATAAAATTATATTTTTGTGTAATATTTAATATTGCCACGCCAAGCACTGCACAGTTTGTGGTAATCAGCGGCAAGTAAATGCCCAGCGCGCCGTAAAGCGCCGGTGAAAATTTTTGAATCACCATTTCCACAAACTGCACCAATGCCGCAATGACCAAAATAAACGCCACGGTTTGCATATAGCCAATGCCTAATCTGTCTAATATTTGCGTTTGCACCAAATAGGTTGCGGCAGAAGCAACCGTCATGACAAACGTAACCGCAAGACTCATACCAAGCGCTGTATTCACCTGCTTGGAAACACCCAAAAACGGACAGCATCCCAAAAATTTAACCAACACAAAATTATTCACCAAAATCGTGGTGATACTCAGCAAAATCAAATCCAATATCATTTTGCGCCGCCCCCTTTTCGTTTCGCACCAATAGCATGCAAGCCGCCCATTAAAAGTCCCAGCACAATAAAGGCACCCGGCGGCAAAATCAGCATGGCCGCAGGCCGAAAGCCGCTGCCGAATACCGGATACCCCAAAAATGTACCGCTGCCCAGCACTTCACGTACAGAGGATATAACTGTCAGCGAAAGCGTAAAGCCCAAACCCATGCCCAGGCCATCCAGCGCCGAACGCCCCACCGTATTTTTAGAGGCGAACGCCTCGGCACGTGCCAAAATAATGCAGTTGACAACAATCAGCGGAATAAAAAGCCCCAAAGAACGGCTGACGGACGGCACATACGCCTTCAGCAGCATTTCTATCATCGAAACAAATCCGGCGATGACAACCACATAAGAGGCAATACGGATTTTGTTGGGAATAACATGCCGCAGCAGCGAAACAGCGACATTTGAAGCCACCAAAACGGCCGTTGCCGAAAGCCCCATTCCGACACCGTTTGCTACACTTGTTGTTACGGCCAATGTGGGGCACATACCCAACAGCTGTACAAAAGTAGGATTTTCGCGAAAAATACCTTTCGTCAGTTCCCCTATCCTGCTTTTCTGTTTCATTGCACATCAGCCTCCTTTACCTTTAAAACTGCCGCAAGCGCTGCATTAACCCCTTTCGTTACGGCTTTAGAGGTAATTGTTGCGCCGGATATGGCTACAATTTCACGCTCGTGCTTTGCCTCGTTTTTGACGACCTTTAAGGTATCCTCTGCGTTTTTACCGACAAATTGGCCGCAAAATTCAGGACTTTGTGCCTTAGAGCCAAGACCGGGTGTTTCGCTGTGCGATATGATGGCAACGCCTTCTACCTGCCCCGTTTCGCTCACGCCGACCATAAGCTCCATTGCGCCGCCAAACCCCGTTGTGCTGACGCTGACGCAATATCCCACCGTTTTGCCCTGCGCCTGCCCAACAAATATCTGTGATACCGCTCCGTCACCGTCTGCGGAATATTCGATCGGCAAAAAGGTTTCCGCTTCACATAACACCGTTTGACGTGCCGCCGTTTGCTCCTGTTGCAGATTTTGTTCGATTTTGTCGGCCGTTATTTGATTCACAAACCCCAAAAGCAGTGCAACAACCGCCGTAATGATAAACAGAATCCCGGATAAGACGAAAACATTTTCATTTTTTTGCATCTTCATCACTCCCCTATCATTCGGCGCACATAGCCGAACTTTTTCGGGCGGCACCACCTGTCAATCAGCGGTGTTGCCACATTCATCAGCAAAATACCATAGCTGACACCTTCAGGATAGCCGCCGAACCGACGGATTAAAAATGTAACAGCTCCGCAGCCGATTCCCATGATGACTTGCCCCTTGGGAGAAATCGGCGATGTAACATAATCGGTAGCCATAAAGACCGCACCCAACAGCAGGCCGCCGCTTAAAACGTTATACAGCATATTCTCCCATCCGCTTATATCATGGCCGCTAAATATAAAGGTTAGCACGGCGACTGTACCGATAAACGAAAGCGGAATCTGCGGCGTAATAACGCGCCGCCATAACAGATACACGCCGCCCAGCACAATGGCGGCGGCAGAGGTTTCGCCGATACAGCCGCCGATTTGCCCCAAAAACATCGCCAAAAGAGACGGCAGCTGTTCCATTTGCCCTTCTCCCTGCAAAACCGCGAGCGGTGTTGCCGAGCTGATTACATCCGCTCCGATAAAAAATCCTGTTGAAAACGGCGTGACAAAACGCGTCATCAGCATCGGCCAGGAGGCTAAAAGGAATGTTCTGCCTGCCACGGCCGGATTCATAAAATTGCACCCCAGGCCGCCGAACAGCTGTTTTACAATCACAATCGCCATAAACGAGCCGATGACCGGCAGCCACCAGGGCACCGTAACCGGCATGTTAAAGGCCAGCAAAACGCCCGTAACCGCCGCGCTGCAATCGTAAAGCGAGTTCGGCTTATGCAGCATTTTGTTCCATGCGTATTCAAACAGCACGCAGAAGAAAACCGAAAGCGCCGTAATCCAGGCCGCACGAATGCCAAAATACATGATACTGCACAGCAGTGACGGCACAAGGGCAATTAAAACATCAATCATAATTCTTTGTGTTGTATGACTGCTGCGAATGTGCGGTGACGATGATACAATCACTCTGTTATTTTTCATGCCGTTTCTTCCTTTCTTATCTTGCTTTTCCGTTTTATTTCACCTTGGCACGTACCTTACCCAAACGGACAGACTGCACAATACTGCGTTTTGACGGGCAGACATAGCTGCAACAGCCACATTCTATACAATCAAAAATATTTTCATCACGGCACTTTTCCCAATCTCCGTGCATCACATAACTGTTTAAGAAAAGCGGACGCAATCGCATAGGGCACGCTGCAGCGCACCGACCGCAGCGGATACACGGCAACTCCGCACCGATGTGTGCCTCTTCTCTTGTTAAAAGCAAAACAGAAGAAGTTGCCTTCACAACCGGCGCTTCTGTTGAAAAGCCGGAAACACCCATCATCGGGCCACCCATAATGATTTTACCGATTGGCAGGATTGCTCCGCCTGCTGCTTCTATCACATCCGAAAACGGCGTGCCGATTCTGGCCGAGAAATTGCCGGGCTGCCGAATCACATTGCCCGAAACGGTCACAATCCGCCGCATCAGCGGCAAGCCCTTTAAAACGGCGCGGGCAATGGCCGTCACCGTGTCGATGTTCAGCACCACGCAGCCTACATCCATCGGCAAACCGCCGGACGGCACTTCGCGCCCCGTGGCTGCATATATTAAATGTTTTTCACTGCCTTGCGGATATTTTTCTAAAAGAGTTAAAACAGATATATTCAAATGTTCTTGTTGTATAAGATTTAAAAGCTTCTGTATGGCATCCGATTTATTTTCTTCAACAGCAATTGTGGCTTCAGCCTGCGGAAAAAGGCGCATAACAACCAAAAGCCCACGTAAAACCTCGTCCGTTTGCTCCAGCATTACGCGATGGTCAGAGGTTAAATACGGTTCACATTCCGCACCGTTGACAATGATGTTTGTAATCGTTTTTCCCGGCGGCGGCGAAAGCTTGATGTGCGTGGGAAAGCCGGCGCCGCCCATGCCGACAATTCCTGCCTCTCGGATGACATGGATAAGCTCCGCCCGGCTCATCGATTCGGGAGATTTGTGATGCAGCGGCGGTGACGGGGTATCCAGCCCATCATTTTCAATGACAATGGTTTTCACATAGCTGCCGTTTGGATGCGGATGCATGCCGACAGAAAGCACCTTGCCGGACACAGAAGCATGCAGCGGAACACTGAGCGGCGCGTCGCTATCTGCCAGCTTTTGTCCCATATGTATAAAATCTCCCGGACGAACAAGCGCCGTAAGCGGCGCACCGATATGCTGCTGCAAAGGAAAATAAAGAAGCTTCGGCGGCGCCGTCTCGCGAATCGGCAGCGCTTCCGTTTTCTCCTTGCAGCCATCCAAACGAATCCCATGCTTAAAGGTCAGCTTTTTCATAGCTATTCTCCCCATTTCGGCAAATCAGACTCCGGCCTTGCGGCCTTGTATACACTATATGACATAAAAAATGCAGTCATGCATGATTCAGCAATGAAGAAAAGATAATTTCTAAGATACTTTCATTATAAACAGTTTTGGTGCAAATGGCAAGAAAAGTTAATTATTTAACACAATTTGTCAATGCCTCGTAAGGCACTGCGGTTTCCCGATTCCGATATTCATGCTTTTCATAGTACCCAATTAGGTTTTCCGCATCATCACGGAGCGCCACCATATAAACATCCTTATTTTCTTTTTCGTTATAGTACGTAAAAATGCTGTTATTGTCTTTGCTTTGACCAAACCACGCAAGCACCTTATCAATCATTTCGTTCGATTTTGCATTGTGGCAGTCTTTAAGATTTCTGCCGGTTAAATCTCTGTGATATCGATTTACGGCAGAGGGATTCATATAAATAATGGTTGATTCCATATCACAAATAACTACGGCAGCACTGTCCTGATCAATCACACTTTTAAATAACACATTTAACATTTTTGCTTCCTCCTATTCGGATGATCGGGCGGCGTATCCGCAAATTGGTGCACTTGCTGCACCAATGCAGCCTATATGCGTGATAAGTCCCCCCAAAAAAAACACAAGCCGATGCCTTTCATTTTGCATCCGAAAGGCATCGGCTTTTACTTACATTAAAGAACTTAAATCAGCTTTTTATTTCTGCGGACCTGCAGAAACCAAAGCCTTACCGGCTGCGTTGCCTTCGTATTTTGCAAAGTTCTTAATGAATCTGTCAGCCAGATCCTTAGCCTTTGCTTCCCACTCAGCAGCGTCCTTATAGGTGTCACGCGGATCTAAAATACCGCTGTCAACGCCCGGCAACTCGGTCGGTACTTCAAAGTTGAAGTACGGGATTTTCTTGGTCGGAGCCTTTGCAATATCGCCGTTTAAGATAGCGTCGATAATACCGCGTGTATCACGGATGGAAATACGCTTGCCGGTACCGTTCCAGCCTGTGTTAACCAAGTATGCCTTTGCACCGCTCTTTTTCATTTTCTTAACCAGTTCTTCGGCATATTTGGTCGGATGCAGTTCCAGAAAAGCCTGACCGAAGCAAGCCGAGAAAGTCGGGGTCGGCTCGGTAATACCGCGCTCCGTGCCGGCCAGCTTAGCTGTGAAGCCGGAGAGGAAGTAATACTGTGTCTGCTCCGGTGTTAAAATAGATACCGGCGGCAGAACGCCAAATGCGTCAGCTGACAGAAAGATAACGTTTTTAGCATCCGGTGCAGCAGAAACAGGACGTACAATATTCTTAATATGGTTAATCGGGTACGATACACGTGTATTTTCCGTTACGCTCTTATCATCAAAGTCAATTTTGCCCTCTTTATCCAGCGTTACATTTTCCAGCAACGCATCACGCTTAATGGCATTATAAATGTCCGGCTCGGATTCTTTATCCAGATTGATAACCTTTGCATAACAGCCGCCTTCAAAGTTGAATACGCCGTTATCATCCCAGCCGTGCTCGTCATCACCGATTAAAAGACGCTTCGGATCTGTCGAAAGGGTTGTTTTACCCGTGCCGGAAAGACCGAAGAAGATAGCCGTGTTTTTACCGTCCATATCGGTGTTTGCGGAACAGTGCATAGAAGCAATGCCCTTCAGCGGCAGATAGTAGTTCATCATAGAGAACATACCCTTTTTCATTTCGCCGCCGTACCAGGTGTTTACAATAACCTGCTCACGGCTTGTGATATTAAACATAACAGCCGTTTCGGAATTTAAGCCCAGTTCTTTGTAGTTTTCTACCTTAGCTTTAGAAGCGTTGTATACAACAAAATCCGGCTCAAAGTTTTCAAGCTCTTCAGCGGTCGGCTGAATGAACATATTGGTAACAAAATGAGCCTGCCAGGCAACTTCAACAATAAAGCGGATGGCCATACGCGTATCGGCATTGGTACCGCAGAAAGCATCCACAACAAACAATCTCTTGTTGGAAAGTTCTTTAACGGCAATATCTTTAACAGCCTTCCAGGCTTCCTGGCTGGCAGGCTTATTGTCGTTTTTGTATTCATCGGATGTCCACCAAATTGTGTCCTTAGAATTTTCGTCTTCTACAATAAATTTATCTTTCGGCGAACGACCGGTGTAAACACCCGTCATAACATTCACTGCACCCAGCTCGCTGACCTGGCCTTTTTCAAAGCCTTCCAGACCGGCCTTTGTCTCTTCCTCAAACAACATGTCGTAAGAAGGGTTGTGCACGATTTCCTTAACGCCGGAAATGCCGTACATGGTTAAATCAATTTTTGTCATTATTCTTTACCTCTCTTCCATGATAGTGTGCGTCTGCTGATAACAGGATTGCGGCATGCCACCGACAGGACACACTGCACTCATGCAAACACAAATTTTCATAT
>UQYH01000090.1 GCA_900545185.1 uncultured Eubacteriales bacterium
CTTAGAGGGCGTTTTCATGCTTTGAAAAAACTTCTGAAGCTTGATAACGACCGATATAACATATGGGGTGATTTTGTGACGATGTATGATGTTGTGTAACGATGGTCATACCTCTCTTAAAAATTTGATTCTTGAAAGAACAAGCGATACGCGCGCGGTGACATGGCATAAAAATGCTTAAACTGCCTCGAAAAGCTGCTGACATCCTCTGCTCCCACCTGTTCGGCAATTTCATTAATATACAAGCCCGATTCCTCCAACAGCCGTTTGGCCGTTTCCATTTTTTGTCTTTTTACATAATTGCCCGGCGTTATTCCCACCTGTTTTTTAAAATAACGTATAAAATGATTCGGATGCATCGACATGCGACCGGCCAGTTCTTCAACCGTAAGAGGCTGTTGCACATGCTCATGAATATATAAAAGCAAATCATTCAGCCGCGCATTTTCACAGCTGTGCACCTCAACACTATCGCGGTGCGCACATTGAATATACTCTGTTAAAAGTGAAAACAAGATGCTTTTAACACGCAGCTTTTCGGTCAGCCGCGTGCTGTTATTGACCTCGGCAAATTCCGCAAACAGAGCTATAGCCGCCGATGCCGCTTCAATGTGAACCTTACAGGGCAGATTCAGCCTGCGAAACAGGCTCTCGTTTGGATATATAACAAAATGCATCCAATATTTAGAAAACGGCCGCGAACTGTCATTGCGAAAGCTGTGGCGTGCCCCCACCGGTATGAAGAACCAATCGCCCGGCTCGGCCTCGTAGCGTTGTCCGTCAATCTCAAGGCAGCAGCCGCCCTCTGTAACACAATAAAACTTATTTTGATTAAAAACCTGTACAGAACTGTGCCATTCCGCTCCGATGTCAATGGAAAAATAGCCGCCCAAATGACAGATTGCGTTCAAATTCGAAAAATAGGCATCCTGTAAAAATTCCATTTTATACCTCCCCCCTTCTCCGCAGGGGAATGTTTATTTTTAACAATTTTTTGTTAGCTTTTGCTATTCAAAAATTATTATAGCAGAGGTATACTGTTTTTGTCAAGAAAATTAGCTGTATACCATAAGTCGGATCATGAGGAATTACAAAAAACAAAAAGGCAAAAACGAAGTAATACACAGGCCTCTTCCCGGCGGCTGCACATTGCAGTCCTGCAGGAACAGGCCTGTCGCAGGACATCACATAACGCATGCGGAGATACGGTTCATTTTTGCCGTTTTATCCGCATGAATACAGCGTTTTGTTTGACAAATTTATATCGGGAGGAATCAAAATGAGTTTATATTGGGCACAAACCTACCCCAAGGAGTTGGAACGTGCCAAAGCCGAGCATTGGCCTGTCTTATTGCCTATCGGCACCATGGAATACCACAGCGTACACTGCCCCTACGGCTGTGACACGCTGATTGCGGCAGGCATCACCGATGCCATTGCCCAAAAAATTGATGCTGTAGTGCTGCCGCCCGTTTGGTACGGTGTCGCAAGCTACGCCGTTTCTCCGCCCGACAGCGGAACACTGCAGATTGATTGTGACATTTTTGAAGAGTACCTTTACAACATTTTGCGTTCTCTTTTTAAAAGCGGCTTTGACCGCAACATCTTCATTTTGAATTTTCACCAGACAGAGGACTATCTGCCTCAGGCGCTCGCGGCCATGAAAGCAGCCAAAAAGCTGATTTTTCAGTATCTTGAAGAAACCGAAGGCATGGGCTGGTGGGGAAACAAGAACAGTCCGTACGCCGACGAAAATGCCACCGAGGCGCTCTCGCCATGGAGGCGAATCCGCATCGTCAACGGTGTCCCGGCAGAACTGCATATCCCTGAGGATCATGCCGGACTTGTTGAGTCCTCTATGATTGAATATCTTATGCCGGGCAGTATTAAAACCGAACGTTTGGGCGAAACCGACGATTGGTTTGCAAAGCCTGCCGCAGGCATGTCTGCCGAATATGGCGCTGAAATTATTAACCAAACAGTCAATGCACTGATTCAAATGATTCAGGAGGGTTAACATGCTGAAAAAAGAAAACCGCTACGACTTTAAAAAGGAACTGTTGGAAATTCACAAGCCCAACCGCAGAAATCCCAATCGCCGCCCAAAGGAGACGGAATATTGGTTGAGCGACGGTCTTTGCCTGCTTTTGCCAACACCGAAAAGCGAGGTAATCTACACGGCCGCACAGGATTTTTGCGATTATCTGCTCACCTCTATGCAGATTTCTGCGCGCCTGAGCTATAAGGCAGAGGCCGACACAGAGCTTTTGCGCATTGTTTTAAACCAAGATCTCGGCGAAGCCGCCGGCACAATGGGTTACCGCATTACAACCGGCTCAAACGGCATTTTGCTGGAGGGCTATGACGAAAACGGTGTTGCGCAGGGGTTATATTTTTTAGAAGACCTTATGAATCTGGCTGAGGCTCCGGCTGTTGCTTACGGAACAGTTGCGCGAAAGGCCATGTTTTCACCGCGTTTTACGCAATCGCCCTTCGGCATGTTTGAATATAACGATGCCGCGCTTGCTCATATGGCGCATTTGGGTTATGATGCCATTTCTCTTTGGCTGAAAAACAGTACAACAACATTGGGGGGACGTTACATTGATGTACCGCTTCTTTGCCGGCGCGCCGCACGCTTCGGTATAAAAATTTATGTAGATTTATACGCCCCGAACACCGTGCACCCGAGCGACCCGGAAGCGCCGTCTTTTTACGACAGCATCTACGGTCAGCTGTTTCGGGATTGTCCCGATATTGCCGGCCTGGGACTTTTGGGAGAAGCTACACATTTTAACAGCCGTGACCCCAAAGCCGGCAAAGCGCCCTTAAGCGAAAACCATAACGAAAATATCCCCACCGGAAAATATTCGCCCGGCTGGTGGCCGTGCTCGGATTATCCCGAATGGGTTGAATTAATCAAAAATACCGTACGCCGCGTCAAACCGAGCGCCGAAATTATTTTTTGCACCTATAATTGGGGATTCGCACCTGAAGCCGATCGGCTGAACTTAATCAATCATCTGCCCACCGACATTACGCTTATGCCAACTTGGGATATGTTTCAGCAGATTCCCTGCGGGGCATCGGTTGAAGACGTTGTCGATTATTCTCTCGCCTTTGTCGGGCCGGGTGACTATTTTAAAAGTGAAGCAATCGCAGCCAAGCGCCGTGGTATCCGCCTGTACGGCGAGGTCAATTCGGCCGGGCGCACATGGGATTACGGCACCGTGCCGTATGAGCCCATGCCTTACCAATGGATAAAACGTTACGAAGCTATGCAAAAAGCGCATGAGGAGTGGGGGCTTTGCGGCATTTTGGAATGTATCCATTACGGCTTTCACCCATCCCTTATATCCGATTTGGAAAAATGGGCATTTTTCACACCCTCCTACCCCTTAGATGAAGTTTTGCATAAGCTGTTGGTTCGCGATTTTGGCGAAAACGCGGACAAGGCCGACAAGGCGCTGCAGCTTTTCAGCGAGGCCATCACCTACTATCCGCCGACAAACGAAGATCAATACGGCGCTTTTCGGCTTGGGCCGTCATACCCGCTTTGGCTGGACAGCAGATATTTGCCCGGTGACGGTAAAATGCCGTCTCCGCCGTATGCAATGTTTGGCAACTGTATCTACAGAGGCCGTTATACAGAAGACGTTTCCGGCTTTAATTCTTTGCCGGGCAACCGAATTTATGATGAATTACGCGCAATCGAAAAAATGGATGCTTTAATCTGCGAGGGAATTAAATGTCTGAAAATGGCCAAAAATCCAAATGAGTCACTGCAAAAGTTATGTAATTTGGCCGAATTTATACACTGCTCTAATGTAACGGCTTTACATACGAAGCAGCATTACATTCTAAAGCAGCGTCTTTCGGTAATCGGTTCTCAAACAGAGGCCGCAGGCTTGCTTGACGAAATTGAAGCCATTCTGGTTGCCGAACGCGAAAACGTGTTGGCTGCCATACCGATTGTACAGGCCGATTCACGTTTGGGTTGGGAGCCGAGCATGGAATATGTTACGGATGAGAACGCCCTGCAGTGGAAGCTGCGTCAGCTTTCATACGAGATGACCTATACCCTGCCGCGTTTTCGGCAAGCCAACGCACTGACGCTGTAAGAAAAACACTCGGCACAGGGGGCTGCAGCAAAATGCACAGACCGCATAAGGTACTATTTTTCTAAAGCCTTTAAAAGAGGGTGAAACAAAATGATTTCATTTTGCTTCGCCCTCTTCGTTTCCGCTGTCCCAACTATGAAAGCAGCACCAATCTGTCGGCATGCACAAGTGCATGTCGGCTTTTGGAATATACTGCCTTTATCATACCGGGCAGGCACGTTTTTTAAGAATGATATTAAATCCACTTTTTCTTTTTAAAATACCATATCAGCAACACGGCAATAGCAAGGCTGACCGCAATGACACACGGATACCCGTACTGCCATTTTAATTCCGGCATTCCGGCAAAGTTCATGCCGTACCAGCCTGTAATCAGTGTGAGCGGCAAAAAGACGGACGTAACAATGGTAAACACCTTCATAAAATCATTTTGCCGAATGGCCAGCTGTGATTGATAGAGGTCGCACAGCTGATTTACACTTTCCTGCAAAGCCGTCACTGTCCGTAAATACCGGTCTGTGCGCGTACCCAAAATAGCAATCCGCTTAAGCGTGACCTTTGAAAGCAAGCCGTTATCATTGGCAGACATTTCATCAAAGATAACATCCAGCTGTTCATAATACCGTTTTAATCGCAGCAGTTGTTTGCGCCAGTCGCTGACTTTTCGGAGCGTGTCACTTTTTTCCTGCGATAAAATTTGTTCTTCCTCTTCGTTAATTTTCTCCTCCAAGGCATCCAAACAGCTCATATTTCCCTTTAGCAGCCGAACAAAAAAGATATATAACAGCTGCTCATTAGAAAGGCTCTCGGCATTTTCAATTTGCCGATACAACAGCTCCACGCTGTTTGCAGCCGCATCATTTTCGCAAAAGAAAAAAAGATGCTCCTTATCCAAATAAATCACAAGCTTGGCATTATCCTCCGGCATCTTACGGACATCGTACCAATCAAACGCCAGCAAATCAAATCCTTCATATTCCTCAAAGCTTTCACTTTGCAAGGCATCAATCAAGCCGAAGGCTTTTGCGTCCATTTGCGCCGCTGCTTCTTCGGCACGATGAAACGGCAAAATCTTTCGCATAACGCCGTTCGCTCCCTTCTTCATTTCATATATCTATATTGTATCACATTAAGCTCAATATGGCAACTACATTGTAAGACTGTAAGAAGAGGGTGCAGCAAAGCAATATCGTTTTGCTACACCCTCACGCCCCTTGATACATCACGCTTGCACAATATATTTTAATAATTGTTAAAATTCTTTAAAAATGCCGCCAGTCTTTTATTTTCCGTATTTTTAAAGACTTCCTCCGGCGTGCCCTGTGCCGCCACAACACCCTTATCCATAAACACAATTTTATTGGCCACATCGCGGGCAAAGCCCATTTCATGCGTCACAATCAAAAGCGTCATATTCTCGTCTGCCAAATTGCGGATAACGCGCAGCACCTCTCCCGTCAGTTCGGGGTCAAGCGCACTGGTCGGCTCGTCAAACAAAAGCACGTCCGGCTTTAGTGCCAACGCACGGGCAATGGCAACACGCTGCTGCTGTCCGCCGGATAATTCATATGGATAGGATTTTTCTTTATCCGAAAGTCCCACCTGCGCCAAAAGACTGCGACCCAGCTCAACAGCTTCTGCCTGCGGCATTTTTTTTACCATAATCGGTGCCGAGGTGATATTATCGATAACAGACATATGCGGAAATAAATTAAAGTTTTGAAACACCATGCCAAGCTTTTTATAGGCCTCTTTCACTGCGTCTGACTTTTGATATATGCCGTTTTCCACAACGTTTGTCCCTTCAATGGAAATGGTACCGTCGTTCACCTTTTCTAAATTAATCAGACAACGCAAAAATGTGCTTTTACCGGAACCGGAAGGGCCGATGATTGCAATGGCATCTCCCTTTGAAACCGAAACAGTTACGCCTTTTAAAACAGAAAGCTTGCCATAGTTCTTTTTTATGTTACTTGCCGTCAGCATTTCCATGTCAGCGCCCACTCCTAACCTTTATAATAATCCATTTTCTTTTCTATGTATCCAAACAAAAGCGTTAAAAGACCACAGAAAATAAGGTAAAACACACCGGTATAAAACAGCGGCCAAATCAGTCCACCACGCTTTATGTAAACCTGTGCAGACCAAATAATTTCGTAAACGGCTATAACGCGCGCCAGCGAAGTATCCTTAACCAAGGTAATAATTTCATTACTCATGGCAGGCACAATTTTTTTAACAACCTGAAACAGAATAATTTTAAAGAATACCTGCACCTTGGTAAAGCCCAGCACCTGCCCTGCCTCGTACTGTCCGCGCGGCATGCTTTCGATACCGCCGCGGTATATTTCGGAAAAATAACAGGAATAGTTAATAACAAATGCCACCATAACGGCAAAAAAACGTTCCGGCACCTCCCAGGTGGCCAGCCACGAAATAAATGCGTTTGAATATGACAATTTGGCCGCCCATGCGCCCAGCAAGCCGGGGCCGTAATAAATGACAATTAATTGCAGCATCAGCGGTGTGCCGCGGATAATCCACACAAAAATTTTAACCAGCCATTTAAGGGGCTTAAATTTGCTCATAGAGCCAAAGCTCATAATCAGGCCGATCGGCAGTGCAAACACAAGCGTTAATATAAAAATTTTAAGCGTTACGCCAAACCCCTCAAGCAGCGATGCGGTAACATTCCAAAACATAATCCTTCAACCTCCCATTACAACCGGGCAATTTTGCTATACCGTCGGGTGCAAAAACGGCAGCATAGCAAAATTGCCTGTATGACATGTGCAGTGCCGCCAAAGCGACACTGCACACAACAGACTTATTCAGCCAGTGTCAGCTGATATTTGTCGGCCAGCTTTTGCAGCGAGCCATCTTTTTTCAGCTCGTCAATAACCTTGTTTACAGCCTCGGCCATGTCAGAACCCTTTCTGAAACCGATACCGTAGGATTCCTCTGTCAGCGAAATGCCGGGAGCCAAATCAGCATAGCTGGTGCCTTCTCCCGTCATAGCCTTTGCCATGGTGATGTCAATAACGCAAGCATCGGCCGCACCGGAGGATACCTCCAGCAGCGCATCGGACTGTGCCGTTACGCCCGTGCAGGTATAGCCTGCCTCTTGGATTGCCTTTTCACCGGCAGAACCTGCCTCGGCCACAAAGGTAACACCCTTTAAGTCCTCAACCTTTTTATAGGTATTGATTTTGTCCTTTTTCATAACCAACACCTGTGCGTTAACCACATACGGATTCGTGCAGCTCATACCCTTTAATACTTCATCTGTCAGGGTCATGCCGTTCCAAACGCAGTCAATGGCTTTAGAATCCAGTTCCATAATTTTGCCGTCCCACTCAATGACAACAAACTTTGCGGTAACACCCAGCTTTTTGGCTACCATTTCGGCAAATTCCGTGTCAAAGCCTGTCCATTCGTCCTTGCCATCCTTATAGTTCATAGGCTCATATTCTGTAATACCCACGATCATTTCGCCTTTGTTTTGGATGTAAGCAAGGTCAGAACCTTCCTCTTTACCGCCTGTTGTCTGTGTCGGCTTGGCGCAAGCTGTCAGCATAACGGCAACCGCAAAAAGCAGCGCTAAAGCCTTCCCGAATTTCTTCATACTGAATCTCTCCTTTTCTAAAATCACATCCTTACATTGTTTTGTAAGGAAATGTTAAAGATAACTTATTTATTTTACTATAAAAATGCAATGAAGTAAACCCCATTTCGGCTAACTTTTTAAATTTACATTCATTTAGATGTGCAAAAATGCATAAATAACCAATTACAAATAAAAAAAGTCCTTACCGAAGCAAAAGACATGTTACCTATATAAATAAAAACAGCCGCAGCAATCCATGCAGATTACTACGGCAACTGATAAATTTCCGATACAACGGACGAACGTCCGACCGATACAAAAACCTGAATGTCCTTTTTCGTGTTATTGATAAACCGCATATCCAGACTGTCATAATTGACGGCCGCATCGCTCCCCTGCGATGCATATCCTACATCTTTATGATGGCTGTGCCGTTCCTGAATACTAAGCCCTGCCGCTTTGGCCGCCTGATACACCGTACTGCTGATCTGACACACACCGCCGCCATAGTCTTGCTTTTTCTCTTCCTTAACAATGACTGTCGCACGCCGATACCCGGCCTCTGCCGTGCGCGGCCCAACAATTTGGTTAAATGAAAATTCCTTACCCGGCCGTATGATAATTTCGTTAATTTGCGCTGCCGCCAATTTCAAATTATGCAATCGTGCGTCTGCCCTGTCCAGCAGCTTCGTTTCGGCCGATGCCAACAGCTGCGGTTCCTCTGCCGGGGCTTCCTCTTGGGGCGCTTCCTCCTCCGGGATGGATTCTATCTGCCCTTCTTCCGTTTCCGGCAGCGCTTCTTCGGTCGGTGCTTGCTCCTGCTCTGCTTCGGGTGATGCTGCAGGCGATGCAGTTGCAGCACTGTCCGCCGTTGCACTCGGCGATGCGCTGAGCTGCGGCGGATAAGCCGTATAATCGTCCTCACAGCCGCATAAAACCAAAATAATGCCGAATCCGATACAAAATAATATGAACCTACGCATGTCAATTCCGCCTTATCAATCCAATTCAATTTTAGTGTGTCACAAAAAGGATTGAACATACGCACCATTTATTTCCTTTAATTTTTAATGATTTTTGCTTTTGTAAATTTTTAACAAGTAAAAGGTGTTTTTTTGAAAAAA
>UQYH01000091.1 GCA_900545185.1 uncultured Eubacteriales bacterium
GTGTTCAAGTATTTTTTAAAGAGCTTGGAGATATATGTTTTATCCGACACCTCAAACAGTTCGGCCAGCATATCCAGAGATAAATCACTGTTATTGTAATTGCTTTCAATGTAACCGACAATATCATTAAACTGCTTGTGATTCGATTTTACATCATTCACCTGCACGTTATCGCACGCAGCCAGCACAAAGTCCCTTGCATATTCAAAAAAGCTTTTAATGGTAAAATCCTCCAGCCTATAATGAATTTGCTCCTCATTGCTAAAGTAAATCTGGCTGATTTTATGCAGTGTAGAATAAATTTCATGCATCAATTCTTCAATCCTTGCAGCCGAAAGAACACGTTTATCAAAATTTTCGGCATATACATGATTCAGCACACGAAGCGCGTCATTTTGCTTGGCACAGGATATAGCCTTTAACAAATGATCCTCTTCTTCCAGCGGATAGTAATACATCGTCTGTTTTTGCGGTAATTCCCGATAAAACAAGATCCGATTTTCACCCGTCAGCCAGTTATAGGAAATCACGTCCATCGCCTGACGATAAGCCGCTGCAATTTCATGTAAACTCTCTGCCGTATTCCCGGCGCCAAAGCTAACCTCCATATGATACCGATAAAAAACCTCCAAATTCATTTTACGCAGCTGATTCTCCAGCTGAGCCGAAAATACCTTTGCCGATTTCGTTACATTAAACAACACAGCCATGGTGCGGTTATCTACAACATGTAAATACACATCTCCGAAAAATTCTTCCAAAACATGGCTTAAAAAGATGTTTTTATTGCTCTCACCTTCTAGGTTGTAAACACGGGCCGTACGAAGAACCAATACAAAATAATGCGGACCCGTTAAATCCATATTGCTTTTTTTAAGCGCCGCCACCATGGCCTTTTCATCATTATCCGTGTTCGTCAAAAGCATATGCAGCAGTCTGTAATCGCTGTTTTCGCTCAGCTTGTCCATATCCTCCCGTATCTGCCGGTTTTCTTCGACCAAATTGCCGATGTAAGGCTTCCAAAATTCAAATTCATTGGTTTTAACATTGGGAATGGGCACTTTTTTCTTTTCTATGCCCAGCATGCCCATAATTTTCAAATATGATTTATTGCGCCCATATGTAAAAATGCCACACAAAAACAGTCCCAAAACAAAGGCAAGAATATTAATCAAATGTAAAATGTTGTTGGCAAACGTCATATCACGCATAATAAGCGCACGTTTTACAAACACATGATATTCCCAATGATTTTGCGAGCTTGTAAGTGTAAAGTGATATAGCTTTTCACCATTACTTTTAATTTTTTGCACTGTGCGGGCTGATTTTTTCTGCGACACCGCAAGTTCTTGATATTGCGTGCCTTTAGCCATAACAATGGTTTGTTCTCCGCGCAAAACATACAACTCGAAATCCTCCTCCAATACCGAATCAAAAGCCGACAAAAGCTTTCCGACATTAATAAGCGCGGTGATAGAGCCATCGGCAACATCCGGCCTTTCAAGCGGAAGGGTACGGGTATAGGGAAGTTCCAATTCATGCTTTTTAAGGTCAATATCCCAATATTGCTGATTTCCGTAGCCGTTTCGTGCAAAAGTTTTTTCAACTTCGTTCAAAGCCTCCGCTTCGCTCGAAGCATCCGGCGTATATGCCCTTACAAAATCTTCAACGGTTCTGTAAAAATTTCTTACATCTAAAGTAATTCCGGAAATGTTGCTGTGTATGCTAAGCGAGTCGAGCAAGCCGTTTTCTATAAAATATGAGGCAAACATCTTTTTATATTCAAAAATTTGAAGGTAGCCAATGGATTCCTGTCTGCAAAACTCGGAAAAAACCGTATTCTGCGACATGCGGTAAATCACGTCCTGTACTTGCTGCAAGCCGGAATCTACAGAATTAATACTGTTTTCTAAGGTGCGTTCCATCAGCAGCAGGTTTTTTTGTTCATTTTTATGAATAACGTAAAAGTTTGAAAACAGCCAGATCAAAATCGGCACAAGCAATACACAGGCATATGGGAGGATTAATCCAAAAAACACATAACTCCCCGTGTTCTTATTCATTTTTCTGCCCTTCATACTGTAACGTTTTCCTCCTTTACACCGCATTAACCTGTAAAGTTATTTCTCTTTACGGTTGTTTTATAGTTTTGCGGGATACTTGATTGTCCAACACTGCAAACGAAACCGTTCAGAAAGATAGCGATCCTCAAGCGTATCCGAAAACAGCCATGCCCCTTTTAAGCATAAGTCTTTAAGACGCGGAAACGCATCGATAGAATTAAGCTGGCTGCGCGGCGACAGTAAAATCCTTTTCTCGCCGCAGAGTGCCCGAAGCAATGCACACAAAAAATCCGCGGGGCCTAACAGTGCCGTGCCGACTTTAATTTCCATCGGTAAAAACGTGGTGCAATCTATTGCCCTTGCTGCCCTCAAAACATCGGCCGCATCTACCGTCACGCTCTCGGTAATACCGATCGGCTTGGATAAAAAGCCGTATGTATCCCGCGGTGTGCAGCTTGTTTCGCCTTTTGCAAAGGCACAGGCAGCCGCAAACATTTCCGAAAGAGAGATAGCAGGGTCTTGCATCGGTTCGATTTGCTTTATAATATGGTCGCGCATTTGCGGCAGCATATCTTTTGTAATCTGTACTTCTGTAGAAGCCGACTCGGCTACTTCCTGATAAGTGGTAAAGGAAAATCTGTCATCTGCTTTGATGCGGCGCAGCAATTCATCAAAAAAATGATAGAAGCCATCCTGCCATACCTGCGGCTGTTCTTCCGAAATTTTCCACTTGCCATATTCACACAAATTTTCTTTATTATAGTTCAGCGCATCCCAAAAATCTTTAAAAATACCCTTGTTGGGATGATGATACAGCACTGCATAACGCCGTTTTGCGATCATGTCTAAAATAGCATCATAATCTATTTTGTCTTTTAATTCTTCATATAGCGCCTCCAGCGATAAATAGTAAGACAAGTGCAGCTGTCCGGCGCAAAACACCGGCGTACAGTCCTCTGTCGTACAGGCGCTGTCGGCATAAATGCGCAAGCCCAGTTTGCGATAGCCGTACATTGCCACATAGGACTGTGAGACTCCGGGCGGCACAGAGGCATATAAGGTATCAACATCAAAGACGCTTTTGATCATACCAAGCCCCATACTTTCCTGAATCAGCATTTCCTCCAGCGCCTTTTGATAGTCCTCTTTATCTGTATATTCACATATGGATGGATGCATGCTATGTCCCAGTGTATGAAAGTCAATTTCATGACGTTGAAGTGCCTCTATCACATCAAAGCGTTTCCATGCTAAAAGCTGACGAGCCAAGTATCCTACAATGGCAAAACAGCCTCTTACACCGTTGTGCTCCAAAATACGAACGGAATTTAAAATCCCATCTGCCGCACGTGATGATGTAAAATCCTCTGTATCGAAAGATAGAATGACTTTTGTGTTCATATAAAATAAGCCTCCCGAAATTTTGTCGTTCGCTCTGTTACTTCTCAAGTAATTATAGCACAGCCGATATTCTTTTTCAACACTCAATTCACGCCTACCCATACATTTATTGGACTTTAATCGTCAAACTGATTTTTGAAAGACACCGAAATCTGTCACCAATTTCTTGTAAAAACATATGATGTAGTATAACAAAGAAAAAAGGAGGTTAGCGAGATGGGATGCGATAAGGGTTTCTTCGGTGGTTTCGGTGGCAATAGCTGCTTATGGATCATTTTGATCATCATCCTCATTTGCTGCTGCTGCAACGACTAATTAAAGCGGCGCAAGGCTCCCCCTTCTGCGAGGGGGAGCTGTTTTTTTGTAAAAGTGTTCTAAAACCTGTCCTACGCTAATACGTATAGGATAGAGGTGAAAAGATGGACACTGCAAAAGAAATCATTTTAAAACAGTTACCCAAAAGCTTTGCGCAAAAGCTGGCTTCCGTTCCGTTTGAACATTTGGAGGAAATTCGTTTTCGCGTGAATCGCCCCATTATGCTGTATTTTCACGGTCATACCGCTTTTATAACGGCCGAAGGCAGCATGACAGCTACATCGAAGCACGCCGCCGCCATCTGTCGCAGCGATTTGGACATGTTGTTTGCCGCCCTGTGTGAAAACTCGGTCTATGCGCATTTAAATGATATTACAGATGGGTTTATAACGCTGCGAGGCGGTCATCGCGTTGGCATTTCGGGTCGATGCATCATCAAAAACGGCGAAATCACAAACGTAACGGCTGTTTCGGGTATCAATATCCGCATTGCGCACGCGTGCAGTGGCTGTGCCACAGAGCTGGCTCTTGCGCTGCGTAAAAACGGCATGGTGTGCAACACGCTTTTAATTGCACCGCCGCAATGCGGCAAAACCACCACACTGCGTGATTTAGCCAGGATTTTTTCGGCCGATTTTAAAATCAGCATTGTGGACGAGCGTTCCGAAATTGCAGGCTCCTGTGACGGTGTTCCGCAATTTGACGTTGGTATGCAGACCGACGTTTTGGATCGGTTTCCCAAAGCGCGCGGTATGCTGTTCGCTCTCCGCTCCCTTTCGCCGGATATTTTAATGACAGACGAATTGGGAGCGCCGCCCGACATAGCCGCGCTGCGCGAGGTAAGCCGCGCCGGATGCCGCCTGATCGCCAGTGTGCACGGCGCTTCGGTTGAAGATGTTGAAAAAACACGGCCGGGCTTGCTCTCCTTTTTTGATATGGCCGTTTTACTGGCTAGGCGTAACCAACTCCCCTGCGTGACCGACGTAATTAAGTTGAGGTGAAAAGCCATGTTAAAGTTAATCGGCGCTCTTTGCATTATCGGCGCCTGCTGTGCCTTTGCTGCACAGCAAATTATAAAAAAGCGCGAGGCTCTGCGTGCCGTGCGAGAGCTGCACGACTTGTTTTGCGAAATAGAACATGCCATCAGCTTTCAATTGGTGCCGCTGCCCGATTTAATTAACCGTTTGGCACAAGAGCCGACCGCCCCGGCGCTGCGGTTTTTGCGGCGGCTGGAGGTCGGCATCGGCGATGGTCCCCTGCGCCCGTTGGGAGAAATTTGGGACGAAGCGCTTCTTGGCTATCAAAACGAAACCTTTTTGCCCGAAAAAGCGCAAAAAATAGCCTCGGCGCTGGGCAGCCGTTTGGGGCAAATGGATTTTGAAACCGAACGGGACCGGCTTCTTTCGGCCGCAAACGAATTGGAAGCCTTTTGCGCCGAGCTTGATGAAGATACCGTCAAAACAGAAAAGTTAACCAAATCACTGGGAGTGCTGCTGGGCATTTTTATTGTGATTCTTTTGGTATAAGAAAGGACAAAGCATATGGGTGTTGAGCTTATTTTTAAAATTGCGGCAATCGGTATTGTGGTCAGCGTTTTAAATCAGCTGCTGATTCGTTCCGGACGCGAGGAACAGGCCATGATGACAACGCTGGCCGGTTTAATCGTTGTGCTTTTGATGATGCTGAACGAAATTAACTATCTGTTTCAAACCATAAAAACAATTTTTAACTTATAGAGGCACCGTTATGGACATTTTACAAATTATCGGCATCGGCCTATCCGGTGCTGTGACGGCACTTGTGTTAAAGGAATATAAACCGTTATTTGCCGTTTGCATCGGCATGCTGACGGCCATGGTTATTTTTGCATCGCTGTTACGATACATCAGTTATGTATTTGACGCGGTGCATATGATCGCCGCTAGGCTCTCGGTCAACGACAGTTATATCACCGTGTTAATCCGCATTATCGGGATTGCCTATCTCTCGCGCTTCGGCAGTGAAATCTGCCGCGATGCCGGTCAAAACGTGATTGCACAAAAAATTGAGCTGGCCGGTAAAATTATGATTGTGGTAACGAGCATGCCCATTTTAACGGCTGTGCTGAATTTGCTGGTCGGCATTTTGCCTTCGTAAAAGGGGTGAATACGAATGAAAAACATATGGATGGCTTTCTTGCTTGTATTATGCTTCGCCATACCCGTTTCGGCTCAAACGGACGTGACACAGGATATTGTAGACGAGGTGATCAGCGAAACACAGGCCTTAAACACACCCGGCTTTAATTTTGCCGAAACAGCGCAAAAAGCGGCCGATGGCACGCTGACCTTCAGCTTTGAGGATTGCATCCGTCGTTTTGTCGGTTTACTGACAGATGAAGTAAAAAGCAATGCCGCAACCCTGATTAAAATGCTTGTTTTGGCCGTATTGGCCGGTATTCTTTGCAATTTGCAGGAAAATCTCCCCACAGGCGGCGTGAATGAAATCAGCTTTTTGGCTTGCTTTGCATTAATTGCCGGACTTTCGGTTACCATAATAGCCGAAATTTTAGAAACGGCCAACAACACCATTGACACGATTTTGGTATTGATTGCAGGGCTTATGCCAACCATGGCCGGCCTGACCGTCAGTACCTCTGCCGCGGCCATGGCCGGGTTTTATCCCACCTTATTTATCGCTATGCAAAGCTTTGTTGCCATATGCAAAAACATATTTTTACCGCTCATTATGGTCATCACGTCGCTGTCCGTCATCAATGCCATCAGCGGCCGTTTTCAGGTTTCAAGACTGATTGAATTTGCACGGCAGGTGATTAAATGGGGGCTTGGTCTTTTGCTGACGGTTTTTGTCGGCATTTTAAACATACATTGCTTTACGGCAAAAGCCGCCGGAACCGTAGCCGGCCGTACCGTAAAATATGCCCTTTGCAACTTCATCCCCATGGTTGGCAATGTTTTGGCCGAATCGGCCGAGGCCGTTATCAGCAGTATCCGCATATTACGCGGAGCACTTGGCATCAGCGGCATATTGGCCGTTGTTTCGCTTTGCGTTCTGCCGATTGTAAAAATTTTGGCGACATCGGTGCTCTATCGGTTTGCCGCCGCCATCGCAGAACCGGCAACCGACAAACGCATTATACAGCTTTTAATGGATTTAGCAGGAAATATAACACTTGCCTTTGCCATTTTGTTAATGGTTGCCGTTATGTTTATCATCAGCATCGCACTTTTGTGTATGCTGCTTGTGTAGGAGGTGAACATGCATGAACTTTGTAAAAGAATATGCCACCTCCATTATCACTGTTTCTATTTTAGCCGTATTGCTGGAAAACATTCTGCCGGGGGACGGCAACAAAAAATATATACGGGTGGTCATCGGCCTTTTGGTTATGCTGGTCATTTTGCAGCCTTTAACCGCTTTGCCGCATTATAAAGAAGTGTTTGCCCTGCCCTATACGCACATTGACGACAGCGCGCTGAGTCCGCCCGACATAAAACCCTACATTGCCGAAAGCTTTGAGAAAAAATTAGCGCTGCGTTTGGAAGAAGCTATATATCAAGCATTTCAAACAGCCGTCAGTTGCCGGGTGACCTGTCATGTGAACGAAGACGGGCAAATCACCGGTGTCAGTGCGATTCACGTGCAGCCCTATTCAAAGGAAATGGGGCATTACATTGCTGAAAATTACGGGTTTGAGGAGGCGATTGTTACACCATGAAGCCGGATTATAAAAAATTTTTAGGACAAATTATGAATACCAGACGGCTTGTCATCATATTTATGATAGGGGTTGCACTGATTGTGCTGCCCGGCATGCTGACAGGCCGCACACACAAAACCGAAACAAACAAATTAGTATCGCAAGGCACGACCTCTTTGGATTCGGCCGCATATACCAAGGAGCTTGAAAAAAAGCTGGCCGACATTTTATCCACCCTGCGCAATGTATCGGATGTGAGTGTGATGATAACGCTCACCGATGGCGGCGAAGCCTACTACGCGCGCAACGAAAAGTCTGACAGCAAAGTAACCGAGGACGGAACCCTACAGGAAAGCGCTGCCCAGGCGGACGGCTCTCTTGCGTTAAAAAACGAGTCCGGCGGCGGGCAGGCGCCCGTTTTGTTAAAAAGCGGCATGCCGAGGGTTTCGGGCGTTTTGGTAACAGCCAAGGGGGTGGATAGTCCCACGGTGCAAACCAATGTTGTCAACGCCGTCCGTGCCGTTTTAGATGTCGCCGCGCACCGCGTTCAGGTGCTGGAAAAAGCATAATAAAGTATTGGAGGATGCATATGAAACCATTTAAGCACTTACCCAAATTAACACACAGAAAAAAGGACACAGAAAAAAAGGGGCACATGTTTGTGCTGCGCAAACGGCAAATTACCGCTGTTTCTCTTTTAATTTTAATCGGTATTGCCGGTTATTTAAACTGGAGCTTTCAGCAGGATGCCGTTGACCCGGAGGTTGCCGCCGTTTACGGCGAGGTTACAAAAAAGCTTGGTGAAGCACAAATGGTCAACGCAAATGCCGATGAAAAAGCAGAGACCACGCCCTCTGCATCGCCCACACCCGTTGCCACGGCAAATGATTATTTTGCACAGGCAAAGCTGGAACGCGATGTAAAACGCAGTGAAGCCATGGATATGCTCACTAAAATTTTAAACGCACAGGACACGGATAAAGAAGCGCGCGCAAACGCCGAGGATGAGGTGCATCAATTGGCTTCCTTTACAGAAAAAGAGGTCATGATGGAAAACATGATAAAGGCCAAGGGCTATACCGACACAGTTGTTTTTATGGGTGAAAACCTCATCAGCATCGCCGTGAAAAGCGAGGGACTGAACGAAATTGACGCTGCTGTTTTGCAGGATATTGCCGTCAGCACCACAAATTATCCGGCAGAAAACATTAAAATTGTTGAAATTCAATAAAACACAAAAGCGACTGTTTAAAAAGTTTTTTTACTTTTACGTTTGTGTTTTGGGGGATAGGAAAAAAAGATTCAGAACGGACAAACTGAACCCAAACGGGGC
>UQYH01000092.1 GCA_900545185.1 uncultured Eubacteriales bacterium
TAATTATTATGCACATTTTTTCAAAAAACCATTTACTTTTTTAAAAATTGTGGTAAAATAGTAATATCTTATACATACGTCTCCGATGCATTTTAAAACCGCACGGAGTCAAACAAAGCTTAGGAGGTTACGAATTTGGGACGTTTATTTGGCACCGACGGTGTACGCGGTATTGCAAATACAGAGCTTACGTGTGAGCTGGCTATGCAAATCGGCAAGGCGGCAGCTTACGTTTTAACAAAAGAAACACACCATAAACCAAAAATTTTAATCGGTAAGGATTCCCGTTTATCCGGTGATATGTTAGAGTCGGCCTTAGCTGCCGGTTTATGCTCTGTAGGCGCCGGCGTTGTTTCGTTGGGAATCATCCCCACCCCGGCCGTTGCGTATTTAACACGTAAATATGAAGCCGATGCCGGTATTGTAATTTCTGCATCCCACAATTCCGCAGAATATAACGGAATTAAAATTTTTAATTCCAACGGTTATAAGCTGAGCGATGCGATTGAAGAACGCATTGAAGCCATTATTTTGGACGGCAGCGAAAAAATTGATGCTCCCACCGGCGATGCGGTCGGCTCGGTTGAGCATTGCGAAACGGCGCTGGCAGATTATGTTGAATTTGCCAAAAGTACCATTGACTGCGACTTAAAGGATATGCGCATTGCTATAGACTGTGCCAACGGCGCCAGCTATAAAAGCGCTGTTAAGGTCATTGTAGAGCTGGGGGCAGAGGCATTTGTTGTGCATAATCACCCCAACGGCATTAACATTAACAAAAAATGCGGCTCGACCCACACAAAGGAATTTCAGCAATACGTTAAAAACATTGATGTAGACCTGGGACTGACCTTTGACGGTGATGCCGATCGTTTACTGGTTGTGGATGAAAAAGGCAATTTAATTGATGGTGACAAAATTATGTTTATTTGTGCCGACTTTTTAAAGGATAAGGGCGATTTGGTAAAAAATACACTTGTCACAACCGTTATGACGAATTTGGGACTGATTTTGGCCGCCAAAGAAAAAGGCATTAACATTGTACAAACCAAGGTTGGCGACCGTTATGTTTTGGAGGAAATGCTGAAAAGCGGCTATATTTTAGGCGGTGAGCAGTCCGGCCATATCATCTTTTTAGAGCATAATACAACGGGTGACGGCTTAATTTCTGCCTTGCAGCTGCTTTCTATTTTAAAGAAATCGGGCAAAAAGCTTTCAGAGCTTGCCGAAGTCTTTAAAACCTTGCCGCAGGTAACCGTGAATGCGCGTGTGCAAAACACCAAAAAGAACGACTATCAAAAAGACAAGGTCATTTTGGAGGAAATTGCACAGCTTGAAAACGAGCTTGCCGACAACGGCCGTGTACTGATTCGTCCGTCCGGCACAGAGCCTTGCGTGCGTGTCATGCTGGAGGGACCGGATCTTAACGCCATTACGCAAAAGGCAAATTATTTGGCTAAGTTAATTGAGGCACGTTTGGGATAAAAAAGGAGTGTTGATAGCATGTGCGGAATTGTAGGTTATATTGGACAAAAGCAAGCGGCGCCCATTTTGCTGGACGGCCTGAAAAAGCTGGAATACAGAGGGTATGACTCTGCCGGTGTTGCCGTTTTAAACGATGGTGTTATTACCGTTGAAAAGGCAAAAGGCCGCCTGAAAAATTTATATGATAAAATCGACGGCGGCGCCAAGGTGCCCGGCACAGTCGGCATTGGCCACACGCGTTGGGCAACGCACGGCGAGCCTTCGGATATCAATTCGCACCCCCACACATCAGAATCGGGGCGCATTGCCGTTGTGCATAACGGCATTATTGAAAATTACATGAAAATTAAGGAGTATTTAATCGGCAAAGGGTATCACTTTGTTTCCGAGACCGATACCGAAGTCATTGCACACCTGGCGGATTATTATTACAAGGGTGACCTTTTGGAAACCGTTGTAAAAATTATGAACAAGGTGGAGGGCTCCTATGCTTTGGGCATTATCTCCAGCGATCATCCCGATAAGATGATTGCCGTCCGTAAGGACAGTCCCTTAATTGTCGGCTTGGGCGAAGGTGAAAACTTCATCGCTTCGGATATTCCTGCCATTTTAAAATACACACGCAATGTGTATTTAATAGAGGATAAAGAAGTGGCCGTTTTGGAGCGCGATAAAGTCACGCTTTATAACACCGATTTGGACGAAATCCAAAAAGAACCGTTTACCGTGGATTGGGACATTGCCGCCGCAGAAAAAGGCGGTTATGAGCATTTTATGTTTAAAGAAATCATGGAAGAACCGCAATCGGTTTTAAACACGGTCGGCCCTGTTTTGCGTCAGGGACTGCTAAAGTTCGATACCGTGCCCGACCGCATCAGCATTGTGGCCTGCGGCTCGGCTTATCATGTCGGTATTGTGGGCAAATACGTCATCGAAACCTTAACGCGGATTCCCGTTGAAGTGGATATTGCCTCGGAATATCGGTACCGTAACCCGATTATTACCAAAAATACGCTGGTGGTTGTCATCAGTCAGTCCGGTGAAACGGCCGATACCATCGCCGCCCTGCGTGAAGCTAAAAGACACGGCGCCAAAATTTTCGGCATTGTAAACGTTGTCGGCAGCTCCATCGCACGCGAATCGGATGAGGTGCTTTATACCCTGGCCGGCCCCGAAATCGCCGTGGCCACCACCAAGGCCTACAGCACGCAGCTGACGGCTGTATATCTCTTGGCGCTCAGCCTGAAAAAGGCCATGGGGCAGCTTTCGCCGGAGGATGAAAAATATTATGCCGATGAGCTTTTGCGTCTGCCGGACTTAATCAGCGCCATGATTGACCAAAAGGACAAAATTCAATACTATGCGTCACGCTACTTTAACGCCAAATCTGTCTTTTTCATCGGCCGCGGATTGGACTATGCCCTGTCCCTGGAAGGCTCTTTAAAGCTGAAGGAAATTTCGTATATTCATTCGGAAGCGTACGGCGCAGGCGAATTAAAGCACGGCACCATCTCTTTGATTGAAGAAGGCACACTTGTCATTGCCGTTGCCACGCAAGAAGCATTGTTTGAGAAAATTATCAGCAATATTAAAGAGGTAAAAGCGCGCGGTGCCGTTGTGCTGGCCATTGCCTCGGAGGACTGCAAGCAAATTGAAGAATGTGCGGACGGTGTTTTGTATATCCCCAAAAACGAGCAGTTGTTTACTCCCTCCCCTGCCGTTACGATTTTGCAGCTTTTTGCTTATTATGTTGCCAGCTTAAAGGGCTGCGATATTGATAAGCCGCGCAACTTGGCTAAATCCGTAACTGTGGAATAAGCGTCAATATATTCATTCATTTATTCATTCATTTTTCCTGTATGGGGCTGAAATATTTTCAGCCCCGCTTTTTTTACTCCCTATCTTTTTAGAATGTTTTTTGTTATTTGATAAAATCCTGTCAACAACCTTGCAAAATTCTCCATTCTGTAGTACAATGGTATTGATTGATATACATTGCGGAAAACTAACAAAAATCTGCAAGCGGCACATAAAGAAGGAGATATTATGCAATTCATTATCGTAACAGGCATGTCCGGCGCAGGCAAAAGCACGGTTGTGCATATTTTGGAAGACATCGGCTATTATTGCATTGATAACGTCCCCCCCACGTTGATTACCAATTTTATTACGCTTTGCCAAAATTCTAACATTGCGATGGATAAAATTGCTTTTGTGGTGGACGCACGCAGCGGCGAACGCATTTTGCGTTTGGCAGATGAGATTACCGAGATGAAAAAAGGCGGCAACACCTGTGAAGTGCTGTTTTTGGAGGCCAGTGACGAAACCATCATCAAGCGCTATAAAGAAACGCGGCGCAAGCATCCGCATGCCAAAGGCGGCCTGTTAATTGACGGAATTGCAACCGAGCGCCGCCTGCTTTCGGAAATCCGCAGTCGTTCCGATTATATAATCGATACAACCGGCCTGATGACCAAGCAACTGAAGGAGCAAATTCTTGCCCTGTTTGAATCGCGTCAAAAATACGAGAGCATGAACATCAGCGTCATTTCGTTTGGCTTTAAACGGGGGATTCCGCTTGACAGCGACCTGATGTTTGACGTTCGTTTCTTGCCCAATCCGTTTTACGAAGCAAGCCTAAAACCCCTGACGGGGCTGGATGCACCCGTACGGGACTTTGTTTTAAATCGCGATGTGACACAAGCTTTTATTAAAAAACTGCATGATATGGTTGAATTTTTGCTGCCGCAATATGTTGAAGAAGGAAAAATGCAGCTTGTCATCAGCATCGGCTGTACCGGCGGCCAACACCGCTCTGTTGCACTGGCCGAAGAATTGGGGCAGTTTTTATCGCAAAAAAATTATTACACGGTCGTCACGCACCGTGATATTAAACTGGAACAGGAGGGACGGTAATGGAGCTTTATATTCCCACCCGTTTAATTTTGGCCGAAAACTGCATTGCGCAGCACATGAATGAATTTACAAAATTCGGCAAAAAAGCCCTGATCGTCACAGGCAAACACAGCGCCAAGGCCAGCGGCGCCCTGCAGGATGTAACCGCCGCGCTGGATGCCGTGCAAATTCAATATATAATTTTTGATGCAATTGAAAACAACCCCGGTGTAGAAACCTGTTTTCGGGGCGGAGAGCTTGCAAAACGGGAACAAGCTGACTTTGTCATCGCCATCGGCGGCGGTTCGCCTATGGATGCCGCCAAAGCCATTGCGGCATATGCTGCCAACGATTTGGAGCCGATGGATTTGTTTGCCTCCGACTTTGCGCATACGCCTCTGCCGCTGATCTGTGTTCCGCTGACGGCAGGCACCGGCAGTGAGGTAACGCCCTACTCTGTTTTGACCGTAAAAGAGATTGAAAATAAAAAAAGCTTTTCACATACGGCAAACTTTTCTAAAATTGCCTTTTTAGATCCCAGATATTTGAAAAGCCTGCCCCGTCCTGTTTTGCTGGATACCGTGGCCGACGCACTGAGCCATGCCGTTGAAAGCATGCTGTGCCGCCGCAGCACACCGGCTTCGGAGGTTTACGCTGCGGCTGCTTTATCACATATCGGCGCTGCTTTGCCCGGTATTTTAAAGGGTGAGCCGGATTATGAGCGTTTGTTTTTAGCCTCCTCCTTAGCCGGTATGGCCATCAGTCACACCGGTACGGTTGTTGTACACTCTATGGGGTATTTGTTAACCTATTACAAGGGCGTTCCGCACGGACGAGCCAACGCGCTTTTGCTGCCCGGCTTTTTGCAGCTTTGCGCACAGCACGTGCCGGATCGTTTGCAGCCTGTACTTGCCGCCTTCGGCGTCAGCACGACGGATATGCTCATTGATGCTGTAAAATCTTTGACGGCCGATACCGTGCAGCTTTCCGAGAACGATGCGGCCGCATATGCCGCCAAAGCGATTTGTGCCCAAAATGTGCCGCAGGTTCTTTGGCCGCTGACCGAGAGCGAAGAATATACCATTTACAAAAGCTTAGGACATTAAAATTACGGAGGGTTCCATGTTTACACAAAAATGTTTGTCTGTCAACAACAAAAATCATTTAACCATCGGCGGTTTGGATACCGTTGACTTGCTGCATGAATACGGTTCTCCGCTTTACGTTTTGGATGAAGATACCATTCGTGCCAATTGCAGACTGTATACCGAATCTATGCAACGCTTTTACAACGGAAAGGGCTTGATTTTATACGCAAGCAAGGCCTTGTGTACCGTTGCGTTATGTAAATTGATCGCATCGGAAAATATGGGGCTGGATGTCGTTTCCGGCGGTGAGCTGTATACAGCGCACAAGGCCGATTTTCCCATGGATCGCATTTATTTTCACGGCAACAACAAAACCAAGGACGAGTTGGAGCTGGCTGTTTCTCTCGGCGTTGGGCGAATTGTTGTCGATAATGAGGACGAGCTTTTGCAGCTGGAAGAAATTTGTGCCGAACAAAACAAGTCTGCTTCTGTGCTGTTTCGCATTAAGCCGGGTATTGATGCGCACACACACCAATTTATCATGACCGGTCAGATTGATTCTAAATTCGGCGTAAGCCTGCAAGACGGCGAAGCCATGAAAATCATTCAAAAAGGTACACAATTACCACACATTAAGGTTGTCGGTGTGCACTGTCATATTGGTTCCCAAATTTTTGATTTGGCGCCCTTTGAAAAGGCCGCAGAGGTGATGACGCATTTCATCGCCGATGTAAAAGACGAATTGGGCCTTACGCTAACGGAGCTGAATTTGGGCGGCGGTTACGGAATCCGTTACACAGAGGAGGACGATCCCATTGCCTATGATAAATATATGGAAGCGGTCAGCCATGTTGTTAAAGCCGCAGCAAAGAGCCGTGCCCTTGATTTGCCCAAAATTTTAATGGAACCGGGACGTTCCATTGTCGCCAATGCCGGCATTACGCTTTACACGGTGGGCAGCGTGAAAAACATTCCGAATGTGCGCAACTACCTTGCCGTAGACGGCGGCATGACAGATAATCCGCGTTACATCCTGTATGAAGCAAAATACGATTTTCTGCTGGCCAACCGCGCAGGCGATGCCAAAAACACCTGCTATACCGTTGCCGGAAAATGCTGCGAATCCGGCGACTTGCTCGGCAAGGACGTATGCCTGCCGGAAGCGCACCGCGGCGATGTGTTAGCCGTTTTGGATACAGGCGCTTATAACTACTCTATGGCCAGCAATTATAACCGTGTACCGCGCCCGGCTGTGGTGATGGTGAAGGACGGCAACAGCCGCATCATTGTAAAGCGCGAATCCTATGAAGATATGATTAAAAACGACATTTGCTAGTTGCAGTATATAAAAAGATAAATAGGGCTGTCAAAACAGTGCATTGATACAATACACGTTGTGACAGCCCTTTTCGTATGCTATTTTACTCCTCCATGGTATCGCTGCCGCTATCCATGGCCGTTTGGTATAAATGATAATACAAGCCTTTTTGCGCCATCAGTTCGGCATGATTGCCGCGTTCGACAATGCCGGTTTCCGTCAGCACCAAAATCGTCCCGGCGTTGCGGATGGTAGAAAGTCTGTGCGCAATGGTAAAGGTTGTTCTTCCTTTTGCGAGGCTCTCTAAGGATTGCTGCACCAGACGTTCACTTTCGTTATCCAGCGCCGAGGTTGCTTCATCCAAAATCAAAATCGGCGGATTTTTCAAAAACACGCGCGCAATGCCAATGCGTTGCTTTTGTCCGCCCGACAGCTTCACGCCGCGCTCGCCGACATAGGTATCATACCCATCTGGCAGCTGCGAAATGAACTCATGCGCACCGGCCAGCTTCGCTGCCTGCACCACTTCATCCATCGAGGCACCGGGGCGGCCGTATTCAATGTTATCCAGCACCGTACCGGAAAACATGTAAATATCCTGCTGCACAACGCCGATTTGCGACCGCAGCGACTCTAAGGTAACATCCCGTACATCATGACCGTCAATGGTAATAGTACCCTCTGTCACATCATAAAACCGCGGCAGCAGGCTGCACAGGGTTGTTTTGCCGCCGCCGGAGGGGCCGACAAGCGCAACGGTATCACCGGGCTGCACCGTTAAGTTGATATCGTGAAGCACTTCATCCAAATGGTCGGCATAGCGAAAGCCGACGTGCGAAAAGCAAATGGCGCCCCGAACGGGCGGTAACGGCTTTGCGCCTTTTTGATCGTGAATCAAAATCGGTTCATCCATTACCTCGCAAAAACGCTCTATGCCCGTCATACCGCGCTGGAACTGCTCGGTAAACTCCACAATACGCCGAATGGACGTTAACAGCGTGTTGACGTATAAAAGATAGGCAATTAAATCAGCCGCGGTAATGCGTCCGTGAATCATAAAAAGCGAGCCGGAAACCAGCACCGCTACATACATAATACCGTCAAACGAGCGCGTAGAGCACTGAAAGAGAGCCATGTATTTGTACGAAAGCTTTTTAATATCCAAAAATTTATGATTGCCTTTTTTAAATTTTTCAATTTCAATCGGTTCATTCGCAAAGGACTTGACCACACGAATCCCCAAAAGGCTGTCCTCTACCTGAGAGTTCAGCTCACCCACCTGCACACGCGATGCCTTAAACGTAGCACGCATTTTGCGGTTTAAGAAGAACGCCACCAAAAACAAAAACGGCAAAAACGAAAAGATAATCAGCGTCAGCCACACGTTGACAGAGCTTAAAATACAAAATGCCGCCGCGATTTTGATAAACGAAATAAAAAACTCTTCAGGACAGTGATGTGCAAATTCCGTTATGTCAAACAAATCGCTGGTCAAACGCGACATTAAGGTACCGATTTTGGCATTGTCATAATACGAAAAGGAAAGGTTGGACAAATGCGCAAACAAATCCCGCCGCATATCTGTTTCAATCCGTGCCCCCATTACGTGGCCGATGTTGGCCATGTAATACGTAGCCAATGTATCAATAATGCGCAGCACTAAATAAAAACCGCCAACGGACAGAATCAGCCGCACTGTCAGCGTTTCCGGCGCGGTTGCGGCGCAATTGGTAATCATACGTACCAAAAGCGGCAGTACAAGCTCGCAAAGAGTTGTCAGCGAGGCGCAAAATAGGTCAAAAATTAAAATCCATTTATATTTTTTAAAATAAGGAAGAAAACGCCGAATCAGGCCTTTTTTCTTTGCAG
>UQYH01000093.1 GCA_900545185.1 uncultured Eubacteriales bacterium
AGGTAAAATGTTAACTTGCGTCTTACCTCTTCACTTTTCACTATTACTTTTTACTTTCCAAAAAATCGACAATTTTAGTGAATAGTGAATAGGTAATAAGTAAAAATCGACAAGCTTCTTTCGAATCTTGTCGATTTTTTTGGTGGGCCTTCAGGGACTCGAACCCCGGACCAACCGGTTATGAGCCGGTTGCTCTAACCAACTGAGCTAAAGGCCCCGATTAAACTACCCGATTATTGTATCAAAATTATGACGTATTGTCAATAGTTTTACGCAAAAAAAGCACAATTACCTCTTAAAAGGTACTTTGACCCGTCATGACAGCGGAAGTGAAGCGAAGACACCGATCGTGCTTTAACAAAAATGCATAAACCTGATAATCCTTCGGTTCTGCACCAAAGGTGATTTTTGCCGCTTCATAGCGGCCGCCTTCTTCACGCTCATAAACCCCGATCCAAAAAGGATCCTCAAACAAAACAGTTAAACAAGACCGAACCTTTTCCGGCTTTGGTTTTTGCATGCCGCAATCCTCCTTTAAAAAAAGCAGTAAGGAACGGACAACCAAGGAGGCAGGTTACTGACATATACCGCGGCAGGCGGCTATGCTTCCGGACTACCAACCGGAATGTGTTTTTATCCTTACAAAAATACATGATTTGTTTTAATCGAGTACATGCTCGCGTTTGAATTTTAAAATTTCGTAATTTGTAAAATTGCCGCGATGAACGCAGCTTGCAGCAGCGCGGCGCGTGTTAAATCGTTTTGCAAAATCCATATCGTGAACCAAAGCATGCGGCGTATATACAAAACGCTCGCCGTCATCCGTCATTACCCGAATCACAAAGTAACAGTCTAAGTCCGGGTCGTGATCTTCAAATTTATAGCTATTCACTTTGACTCACCTTTTCACAGCCAAACATTGTCTTTTCACCTTGATGTCATATATTTTACATATATTAGCATAGCACTGCCTGCAAAAAATGTCAAGTCATATAGAGAAAAAGATTGCATCAGCTTGACAAGTATCGAGCGATATGCTACAATAAATGTACCTTAAATTTACATAATACGAAAGGAACCTGATGATGGACATTCAAAAATTTATGATGCAGCCGGGTGAGCAGCCGCTGGATCATTTGGTGACAAACGGCGGATTTTGCGGCATATTCAGAACGATTGCCTGTGTGGGGGACAGCTTATCCTCCGGTGAATTTGAATCCATGCAAAACGGGGTAATCGGGTACCATGACTATTTTGACTATTCGTGGGGGCAGTTTTTGGCAAGGGATGCAGGTTGCACGGTCTATAACTTTTCGCGCGGCGGTATGACGGCATGCGAGTATTGCGAAGGTTTTGCGGAAAGCATGGACTTTTGGAATGTTGAACGCCGTGCCCAGGCCTATATTTTGGCGCTCGGCGTGAATGATGTAACCGCTGTGCTGTCGGGCGATTTAGAGCTGGGAACCATTGCCGATGCGGACGCGGCAACCGTTTCTGCGTATCCCAAAACCTTCGTCGGCGGCTATGTCCATATCATCCGTCGGTATCAGGCCATGCAGCCCAAGGCCAAGTTCTTTTTAATGACAATACCGAAATCATCGGATACGGACGCGGCGCATGATGAACTGTATGACCGTCATGCCGAGCTGCTGCACCAAATTGCAAAGCTTTTGCCCAATTGCTATGTGTTGGACTTTCGGCGTTATGCGCCCTTTTATGACGATACCTTTAAGAAAAACTTTTTTCTGGGCGGCCATTTAAATGCGGCAGGGTATCGTTTAACGGCGCTTATGGTCGAATCATACATTGATTATATCATACGTAATCATCCGGAGGATTTTCGGCAGGCGGGATTTATAGGCAAGCCGTTTGACAACGAAGAAGCTTAGGGAATGTAAAAAGACCGAAACCATTGACATTTTTTGCGGAGATTTTATAAAATTTGTTTGTAAATTTTATTGACATCCCCGGTTTTTTGTGCTATACTACATGTAACATTGAATACGACCGCTAAGAAATTAGCTGAGGCCACACGGACAGCCGGGTCGGACGCCGAACGCCGGAGCTAACGCTTCCGGAGGCAGCGCAAGCTGCATTATTGATTGAGTTAGAAGCTCAAATTTTATAAGTTGGTTACTTTACAATAACGGAGTTTTCCGTTACACTCGTGCCGCAGAACAATGACGTTTTGCTTTTGGGTTTTCCCGGTGCGGGGCTATAACCAGATGCTGCTATCGCATCGACTTGTGAAACGGTCAATAAGAGTACGCGTAAGACTCTCAAACCCAATCCTGCCTGCTGCTTTTTTCTGCGCATATAAGCAAACGACACGACAAGCGATGCTATGCATGCTTGTCTTTTTTATTTGCATATTTTGTGATTTTTAGGGGGGCGGCTTTATGAAAAAAATTGTAGAACTTAAGCACATTTCCAAGGCCTTTGAAGGCGAATCGGTGCTGACGGATTTCAGCCTGGATATTTTTGATAAGCAGTTTATTACACTGCTCGGCCCATCCGGCTGCGGCAAAACCACAACACTGCGCCTGATTGGCGGATTTGAAACGCCGGATGAGGGCGACATCTTTTTTGAAGGCGCAAAAATAAATGACGTGCCGTCGTATAAGCGGCATATTAACACTGTGTTTCAAAAATATGCCTTGTTTCCGCATTTAAATGTATATGAAAATATTGCGTTTTCTCTGCGCCTGCAAAAAGTGCCGAATCCGGAAATTGCCGCGCGCGTAAAAGAGATGCTGGAGCTTGTTGCCTTAAAGGGCTTTGAGCGTAAAAACGTTACCAAGCTTTCGGGCGGACAGCAGCAGCGCGTGGCCATTGCGCGTGCGTTAATCAGCCATCCCAAGGTGCTGCTTTTGGACGAACCGCTCGGTGCACTGGATTTAAAGCTGCGCAAGGATATGCAGAATGAACTGAAAAAAATTCAAAAGCAAACGGGTATTACCTTTATTTATGTCACACATGACCAGGAGGAGGCTCTTTCCATGTCCGATGTGGTTGTGGTCATGGCTGACGGTAAAATTCAGCAAATCGGCTCCCCGACGGATATTTACAACGAGCCGAAAAATGCCTTTGTTGCCGACTTTATCGGCGAAAGTAACATTGTGGATGGCGTGATGAACGCCGATTTTTCCGCAACTTTTTCTGGCCATACCTTTACCTGTGTGGATAAGGGCTTTGCACCGAACGAGGCCGTGGACGTGGTTGTGCGGCCGGAGGATGTGGACGTGGTTGCAGAGCGGGAGGGCATGCTGACGGGTGTTGTTACCTCTGTTACGTTTAAGGGTGTGCATTACGAAATTATTGTGGACATCGGCGGCTTTAAATGGATGATTCAATCGACAGACTATGTACACGTTGGCGAAAACATTGGCCTGTATATCGAGCCGGACGCCATCCATATTATGAAAAAATCCGAATATTCCGGCCAGTTCGGCGACTATTCCAGCTTCAGTGATGAAATCGACGAGCTTTCAAACGTGGATGCAGTGGAGGAATAAGCATGAAACAAACAAAAACAATTTCGGGAAAAATCGCGGCTTATCCGCACATTTTTTGGTCTGTCCTCTTCATTGTGCTGCCGCTTTTATTTGTGATTTATTTTGCCTTTACCACGCCGGACGGCGCATTTACGCTGGATAACATCAGCGCCCTGCGTGAGCATGCGTCAACCTTTGTGCTTTCGGTCAGCCTTTCGGTCATTGCTACCTTTTTCTGCTTTATTTTGGGCTATCCGCTGGCATACATCATGGCGCATGCCGAGCCGAAGCATCAAAAGCTGTATATGACGCTTTTAATGCTGCCGATGTGGACCAATCTTTTAATCCGCACCTATTCCATGATGGCCATTATGGATGATGCCGGTATGATTAACACTTTTTTAAAGGCTGTTGATATGGGCACGCTGCATATGATCGGCACCAAGGCCGCCGTTGTTTTCGGCATGGCGTACGACTTTTTTCCTTACATGGTTTTGCCGCTGTTCACAGCCATCTCTAAAATTGATAAAAGCTTGGTAGAGGCCTCGGCCGATTTGGGCGGCAGCCACTTAAAAACCATGACGCGCGTCATTCTGCCGCTGTCCTCTTCGGGTATTATCTCCGGCATTACCATGGTGTTTGTGCCCTCCATCAGCACGTTTTACATTTCGCAAAAGCTGGGTGGCGGCACCTTCGACTTATTGGGCGATGCGATAGAGCGGCAATTTCAAAACGTAAATACCTACAATGTGGGTGCGGCCATCTCACTGGTGATGATGATATTGGTGCTGGCTTCGCTTTACGTGATGAACCGCTTTGCAGGTGAAGAAGGAGGCGCAAACGCATGAAAACCATCTCGAAAATTTACATATTCTTTGTGTTTTTAATTTTGTATATCCCCATTTTGGTGCTGGTTTTGTTTTCGTTTAACAGTTCGGGCAACACGGGCAGTTTAACCGGGCTGTCGCTGTATTGGTATCGCGAGCTGTTCGCCGGTGCCGATACCTTTAACGCGCTGAAAAACACGCTGCTTTTGGCGCTTTCGGCCTCTTGCATTGCAACCGTAATCGGCACGGCCGCGGCCGTCGGCATCGGTAAATTTAAAAACAAGGCTGTACGCAGCGGCATTTTATCCGTCACCAATGTGCCGATGATGAATCCGGACATTGTGACCGGTATTTCTATGATGCTTTTGTTTGTTTTGGTCGGCAATCTGCTGGGACGGGAGGAAAAGCTGGGCTTTGGCACAATTTTAATTGCGCACATCACGTTTTGCCTGCCGTATGTCATCCTTTCGGTACGTCCGCGTGTGTTAAGCTTAAACCAATCACTTTCCGAAGCGGCCATGGATTTGGGCTGCACGCCGATTGCGGCATTTTTTAAGGTAGAGCTTCCGGCCATTCTGCCGGGGATTATCTCCGGGTTTATCATGGCCTTTACCTTATCGCTGGACGATTTTGTTATCAGCTATTTTACAACGGGCAACGATTTTCAAACCCTGCCGCTTTTGATTTATTCGATGACCAAAAAAGAGGTAACGCCGGATATTTACGCACTTTCAACCATTATGATCGCGGCGGTTCTGCTGCTGCTTATCCTGTCGAACGTTGCCGAGTCCAAGGGTGTGGCCAAGGAAAAGAAGGAGGGATTGGCATGAACAGAATCCAAAAAGCAATCGCGCTGAGTTGCCTTCTTATGCTGTTTGCTGTGCAGGCTGCCGGATGCTCCGCCAAAAAGGACAGCTTGGTATTAAATGTATATAACTGGGGCGAATACATATCGGACGGTTCGGAGGGCACCCTGGATGTGAACGCCGAATTTGAAAAATACTATTATGAAACGCATGGCCAAAAATTAAAGGTGAATTACACCACCTACGCCAGCAATGAGGACATGTACAACAAGCTGTCGAGCGGTGCGGCCGTGTATGATATTGTCATCCCCTCCGATTATATGATTGAGAAAATGATTCGGGAAAACATGCTGCTTCCGCTGAACTATGACAACATCCCCAACTACCAATACATTGATGAAAAATATAAATATGCCTATTATGACCCCGAATCGGCCTACTCGGTTCCTTACACCTGCGGTTATGTCGGCATTATTTATAACACGGCCATGCTGGAGGAGGCCCCGACCGACTGGGACTGCATGTGGGACGAACGCTACAGCGGACAGATTTTACAGTTTAACAATCCGCGTGACGCCTTCGGTACGGCCATGTATTACAAAGGAATTGATGTAAACACCACGGACGAAGCCGACTGGAACGAAGCGCAGGCTTTACTGAAACAGCAAAAGCCGCTTGTGCAAAGCTATGTAATGGATGAAATCTTTAACAAAATGAAAAACGGTTCGGCTGCCGTATCCTCCTATTACGCCGGTGATTTTTTAACCATGTATGAGGATAATGAGGATTTGGCGTTTATCTATCCCGAAAGCGGCACCAACATTTTCGTGGATGCCATGTGCATCCCCTCTGTAGCGCGGCATAAGGAGATTGCCGAGGAATATATAAACTTTCTGCTTTCGGAGGATATCGCCGTAGCCAACGCCGAACAGACCTATTATGCTTCGCCGAATGTTTTGGTGCGCGAAAGCGAGACCTATATTGAGGATATGAGCGAGGTACACGAGGATGTTATGGAAATCCTCTATCCCACACAAGAGGTGCCCTCTACCTATTATCAAAACTTAGATCCCGAAACCACGGCCTATATGAACAGTCTTTGGGAAGGGCTTAAGGTAGAAAGCGCCGCAGCGCCGGGCGTGTATATTTTTGCCGGCGTAATTGTATTGCTGCTTATTGTGATGATGCTGTACAAATGGCTGCAAAACAAGGTGAACAGCCGATATTATTAAACGATGCATACCGCGTCCTCCGGCAAGGGTACAACCGAGCCGGGGGACGCGGGATCTGTGTGCCTTCGTGCTGACAGATGAAAAGCCATAAAATATAGCAAATAAATGTGTAAATGTCAAGAGTAAATGCGAAAATAATTTAAAATAATTTAATTTTATCCGTTTTTCACAAAAGCGCGGCCATTTCTTCGGCGAAAATGTCAGCGGAACAACGATAACCGAAATTTTTTCGCGGGTAATTATTTATCCAATCGTTAAGGGATAATAATTCTTTATTGGAATGTTTTTCAAAGTTTGTTCCTTTGGGGAAATGGCGGCGCACCATTTTATTTATATTTTCATTTGTTCCGCGCTCCCAACTACTGTAAGGGTGACAATAGTACGCCTGTGTTCGTTTGCCGCCGAAAACTGATTTTTCTATTCCGAGCGCGTCGGCAAATTCTGAACCGTTATCAACAGTTATTGTTTTAAACACTTTCGGGAAAAGTTTTCGGAAATTCTTTTCAAGTTTATCAAGCGCAGATACAACACATTCCGCCGACTTTGACTTTATAGGTATAACAATTTCGTTTCGGGTTTTCCGCTCCGATAATACAAGAAGCGTCTTGTTTGTTTTCTTTTTACCTTCTACACAATCCATTTCCCAATGTCCGAATTCTTCACGTGTTAAAATATCTTCCGGGCGGTTCTCTATGCTTTCGCCCGCTGAACGGCGTTTTTGTTTTACTCTGTGATAATGTCGGTTTGATTTCTTCCCCTTTACGGGTAGATTTTTATTTGTGAGATGAAGGAAAATTCCTTTTTCAATATAGCTGTAAAAGGTACTTACGCATATAGTTGTCTTAAAGACAATTCCTTTTGCTTTTATTTCACCCAAAACGGCGGCGGGTGAATACTTTTCCTTTATTATTTTATTTTCTATGTATTGCGCGAATTCTAAATCTGCACCGATTTTTAATTCCGCACCTTTGGCGGCTAAATTTTCGCGGTATTTGCTTTGTGCTATGTCGGGGCTGTATCTTTCTTCGGTTGTATAGTCTGTGTTTAAATGCTCATATTGTCCCCGCTTGATTTCTCTATATACAGACGATATATGTTTATGAAGGAAAACGGCAATTTCAGACGGCTTTTTACCCGCTTTCAAGTAGGCTTCTAATTGTAATCTGTCATTTTCCGAAAAGTGTTTGAATTTCCGCATTGCTATTTCCTCCAATATAAAAGCAGCCCCCGAATTTTTGGGACTGCTTAAAGAATTATTTGTCGTTCGCGGCTATATCTGCCCGTATAAGCTGTTTAATATAACCCGCCTTATTTGGTACGCTTTCAAGCTTTTTTATAATGTCGGCTTCTGTTGTGGTTATGCAATCAATTTTAAATTGCTTTTTATACTTCTTTGCGTACCGTTCTTGTGGTGTTAATTTTCTTTCCATTGCAAGCCCTCCGTTAAAATATATTATTTTCGGCAATATATTTTTTTAAATCGTCTATTGTTTTACAAATTTCCTTCGGAACGCTATAAGAAACACCAAGCTTTGAAATGTCAGTTTTAATGTTCCAAGTGTTCGCCGTTTCCGTTATGGTATAAATGTGTTTGCCTTTTTCGATTTTCATTTTCTGCTTACCTCCTATCCGGCATATTGACTTTTTTATATAAATATGCTATAATAGGGCTTATGAGGGGCGGAAGCTTCCGCCCTCTCTGCCTTTTAGCATTTACTTGCTATTTGGTTTAGCCTTGCTTGATGTCGGCTTTTTAAGTGTTATTGTAACTTTAACATTTTGAACGGTGTTGTTACTTTCAACTGCTTTTGCCAAGTCTTGCAGGGCTTTTGTTATGTTCTGCATTTTTTGTTTCCTCCTTTCCTTACCTTATGTATATATTATATCATAGTCGTACACCTATGTCAATGCCTTTTGCGAAAAAAGTTTAAAAAAATACAAAAAATTTCGGGCTTGAATTTATCAACGCCCGATTTATTGTTCTTCCGCGTCTTCCTCCGAAAGAAGCCACGACAATTCAACTTTTAACACTTTTGAAAATACCTTTAATTCGTAGTCGGTAACAAAGCGCGTTCCGATTTCTATTCTTGAAATGCTGTCC
>UQYH01000094.1 GCA_900545185.1 uncultured Eubacteriales bacterium
CATCTTGACATTTGGGAATATTACGTTTATAATATGGGTGTGAAAAATTTTCAACACCTTTTTAGGACGTGATGACCGCATGCAAATTAAAAATATTGAAATTCTTTTAAGAGCCTTGGAGCTTGGCAGTCTTTCAAAAGCCGCCGAAGAATATTTATATACACCTTCGGCCGTTTCTCATATTCTTGATGCGGTCGAAAGCGAAATCGGCACAAGAGTTATAAAACGTACCTATAAAGGGGTTGAGCCGGAAGAGGGCTGCGAGGAGATTTTAGAATGCCTGAAGCAGCTTGTTAAGACAGAGAATCACATTATGAAGCTTGCTGCCGATCAAAAGAAGGGAAAAACGTCCATTCGCATCGGAACCTATTCCAGCATATCAAAATACATCTTGCCGCAAATTGTAAAGGGATTTAAAGAAAAAAACCCCGACACCGATATTGACATTATTGTTGGCGTGAGCATGAAGGATATATGCGAAAGCAAGGAAGCGGACATTATGTTGGGCGAAAAGACAGACGCCCCCGATATGGTTTGGGAGGAGCTGATACGTGACCCTTATGTTGCTGTTTTTCCGCCTTCATATGCAAATCCAAGCGGCACACTAAAGCGCGAGGAGCTGCACAAATTGCCCTTTATTATGGCAGACGAAAGCTCTCTTGGCGGATATATTGAGGACGCATCCTTAAAAAACATGATTCATGTTAAATCCCACGATGACAGCTCCATTTTGCAAATGGTAAAATCGGGCATGGGGGCATCGATTCTGCCATCACTCTCCGTTGAAAACGAGAACTGCTTAATCCGTAAGGAGCTTGACCCGAAGCCTGTCCGTATTCTCGGACTGATGTACCGCAAAAACGAGTATAAAAGGAATAAACAGCTGAGACGCTTACTTGAATATATACGGCAATCCTTTGTAAATACGGCTCCGTTTAAATGAGCCTTTTTCTGTGCTGCCTGTCTTCCCATATGTCAGTATGGCTGCGGATTCCTCCAAAAAACGGGACATCTGCCCCGTTTAGGTTCAGTTAGTCCGTTTCGAATCTTTTTTCCTCCCCCCTAAAAACACAAAAGGCAAAACAAGGGAACCATTTAACAGCCCCTTTGTTTTGCCTTTTTGTTTTGTTCTTTTATACCAATACCTTAAAATCTGTTTTGTTATGCGCTTCAATTAATTCATCGCACATGGCAACAATATCATCAATCGAAAGTACAGCAGCCGTGTGCGGCTCCAGCATTGCCGCATGGTAAACCGCCTCGCGCTTTTTGGTCACGGCAGCCTCAATGGTTAAAAGCTGCGGATTTATATTGGTGATGTTCATGGCAGCCAGCTGCAGCGGCAGTTCACCAATATAAACGGGGTCAATGCCGTTAGCCGAAACCATGCAGGGCACCTCAACACAGGCCTTTGCAGGCAGATTGGTAATCAATCCGTTATTAATGACGTTACCGCCGATTTCATACGGTGTGTTGGTCACCATGGCTTCAATAATGCGCGAACCATACTCACGTGAGCGTTCGTGTTCTACCTTACCGCCGCCCAACAGCTCTTCCTTTTGTTTTTCCCAGTCAGCAATCTGGTTCACGCAGCGTCGGGGATATTCATCCAGCGGAATATTGAACTTGTCAATCAGTTCGGGATAATTCGGTTTAATAAAGAATGGGTTATATTCAGCGTTGTGCTCACTGCTTTCGGTGCAGTAATAGCCCAGATGCTTTATGTATTCAAAGCGTACCATATCGCTGTGTTTTTCCGTTGCATTTTTTTCTGCCGCACGTTTGCGGATTTCGGGGTACAGGTCATTGCCGTCCTTATCACGGATGGACAGCAGCCAAGCCATGTGGTTAATGCCGGCCGTGCGATATACAACACCGTCCAGCTTATCCTCCATGCCGACACCCTCTAAAATTGCCTTGGCACAAACCTGTACGCTGTGGCAAAGACCGATGGTTTTAACGCCCGTGTACCGCTGCATAAAGCCTGTCAGCATTGCCATGGGGTTTGTGTAGTTTAAAAACCAGGCATTGGGGCAAACCGCCTCTATATCCTCTGCCATTTCACGCAGAACGGGGATGGTACGCAGCGCACGGAAAATACCGCCGATACCCAGCGTATCGCCTATCGTTTGCAAAAGACCGTATTTTTTGGGAATTTCAAAGTCAATGACCGTGCTCGGCTCATAGCCGCCCACCTGAATGGCATTGATAACAAAATCGGCATCGCGCAGTGCATCACGTCGATTTTGAACACCCAAATAGGTTTTAATGGCTGCACGACCCTCGTTGCAGGTATCGTTCAGTGCGCAAACCAGCTGACGAGACTCCTCCAAGCGTTCCGCGTTAATGTCATAAAGTGCAATTTCCGTATCATTTAAATACGGTGAGAGCATAATATCTCCCAGTACGTTTTTACAAAAAACCGTACTGCCTGCACCAATAAAGGTTACCTTAATCATTCTGTTTTCCTCCCTTATTTTAGTTGCAAATTTCTGCCGGCAGGAAAAGAAATTTGCCTTGTGTATCTATTCACATTATAACAGTATCGGTTCGGAAAACAAATAGAATAATGTAACTAAAACATGTCATAAAGTAACTTGCTGACACCGGAGCGTGTCGATTATACCGACACGCTTCAAACCGAAACCTCTCTGCGAAAGTTTTCGCTTGAGTATAAGGGCTTACAATACCGTTTTTTGACACTCTGTGGCATCAAATGTACCGGGGGTTTCGGATGTACTGAGCAGAATATCATCCACCGCAGAGTCGTCAAAGGCAAGCGGCTCGGCCGCATTTTCCAGCCGCGTTACACGATCCGATAACGCCGCTGCCAGCTGGCGCAAGGAAAAAAGCTGCGATTTCAGCGCCGATATGTCAGACTTCAGCTGCATCACAATCGGGCTTGGCGCCTGTGGCGGCGCAAGGCTCGGCGCACCGTTTTCACTTGCAAACTCTGCCGCTTCGTATCCTTCGGGACGCATACGCGGCTGCCTTGCTTTAGCAGGCGGCCTTTTTTCGGCATTCTCCGGCAGGGCGGCGGCATAAAAATCAATGCCCTGTTCACGGCTGTAACCGTAGCATTGCTGCAATTTACCCCCTTTGCAAACCGTGTATAAAGACGGCTCCAGTCCGGCAGGACGCGTATACCGCACAGGGCGCGACCAATGCGCACCGTCATCCTGCGTAGCTGCCGACATAACAATGCTCCCCTCATGCCACACGGCATAAAGCTTACCGCCATCGCGTGAAAAGACCGGCTCTGCCTCCGGCGGACAATCCAGATACAGCGTAATGGGTTCGGTATAAACCCCATCCTTGGTTTTTTCAAAATATTGCAGGGTTAAAATGGTTTCCACTTTTTTCAGTGCCAAATAACGGATACGTCCGTCCGATTCGGCCAGCGCCGCACGGACGAATGTTTCCGATTGCGGATGAATCGGCATAAACCGTCCGAAATGCTTTTGCGACCAGCGGTACAACCTTTCTCCGCTTACCCCGTTTTCGTTTTCATAAATCACGGCTGTGTCGGTGCCTGTGTGCGGCACAATCAAAAACGGCGGCGTTGATGCGGCAATCTTATCCACCACGGTCGGCGGCCTGTCCTCTGTTGTGATAATTTGATGAACCAGCATCTGTTTTTCGTGATATCGAATGGTATAAAACAAATTGACAAAGCCGCCCACGGGCAGCAAGCAGAAATGCTTGGGATAAGCCTTGGCCGATTTGCTTTCCAGCAACACAGTTTTGTGCCAGGTGTCACCATCCAGGCTTAAATACAAAATACTGCCGCCCACATCCTGGCAAACAACCTGAATCCGCCCGTTATCCTCCACCGCGCAAAAATCCTCTGCCGCGTCAGCCAAAAGCACTTCAAAATTGCCAAAGCGGCTGCCTTCTTTTTTTCGATAACATAGGCCGTAAAAGGGTTTTATAAAAAAATGCCACCACTTGTTTTGGTAGTATAACAAATATTCGTGCATACACATCCCTCCATGCCTATATATATGCACAAGCTGCCGGATTTATGAATACTTTGGAAATTAATTTGAAAATAAATTGACAGAATGTTCCGTTTTGTTTACAATATAGAAAAAAGGAGGATGCCGCATGCCCTTATTTCACACACAATTTTTTGCACAAACACTTTCCAACACCACCTCGGTGCTTGTATATCTGCCGCTGTCCCAAAACGCGCACCGCAAAGGGATGGCCCTTGATGCGGTTTATGCGCCCAAGGCCTGCCGCACCCTATATCTTTTGCACGGTTTGCACGGCTCGGAAACCGATTGGATTCGCAAAACCAACGCAGAGCGTTACGCCGAAGCCGCCGGGATCGCGCTTGTTATGCCGTCGGTGCAGCACAGCTTTTATTGTGATATGGATTGCGGTCTTGCCTATCAGCAATATATGACGGAGGAGCTGCCGCGTTTGATTCGATATGCCTTTCCCGTCTCGCAAAAACGGGAGGATACCGCCATTGCCGGATGTTCGATGGGTGGTTACGGTGCCGTAAAACTGGCGCTTTTGCAGCCGGAGGTATACAGCCGTGCTTTTTCGTTTTCCGGCGCATTGGATGCCGATGCGGTTTGTGCCCACGGCGATGCAGCCGAACAGGCTTTTATGCGTCATGTTTTGGGTACAAAGGAAGAACGCCGCGGAGGTGATAACGATTTAAATGCCCTGGCGGCGCGCTGCATGCAAAGCGGTGCCGCATTGCCGCAGCTGTATCTTTCCTGCGGCACAGAGGACAGGCTGTGCCCGGGGATGAATGAAAGCTTTTCGGCCTATTTAAATACAATCGGTTTGCCGCATACCTATGAAAAACACAGCGGCGGCCACGATTGGGATTTTTGGGATGCCGAAATTAAAAAGACAATTGATGCGTTTGCACATACATAATGCAAAACAGTAATGAAAACAGGGGCTGTAAAAAAGTCCGGAACGCAAAAAGACAACAAAAATCAGAAATTAAGAAACGTAAAATGCGTTAAAATAGAGATAACAAGAACCAAGGGACTTTTTATCAGCCCCTTGGTTCTTATCAAATAACTGATTAATCTCTGTTTTTACCCAAAAAGAACAGAGCCATTGTGCCCGGTCCGCTATGCGCACCGATGACAGGGTCAATGATGTGAATGACAATATTCTTCACCGTAAATTTATTCAAAATCAAATCACGCAGATAGATTGCGTCCTCCTCGCAGTCACCATGTGCAATAAAAATGGTTTGCTTTTGTGGATCGATAACCGTTTGCTCCATATGAGACACCAAGGCCGCCAAGGCCTGTTTACGGCCGCGTGCCTTGCTGACAACCGTCAGCTTACCGGCATCATCCGTATGCATAACGGGCTTAACCTGCAAAAGAGAGCCCAAAACGGCCGAGGTTGAGGAAACGCGGCCGCCGCGCTTTAAAAAGAACAAATCATCCACCGTAAACCAATGGCACATGCGCAGACGGTTTTCCATCAGCCAGTCATACACCTCGTCCATCGTTTTGCCGTCCCGGCGCTGATTCACGGCGTGATACACCAAAAGCCCCTGTCCCATGCAGGCCGAAAGGGAATCGACCGTTTTAATCGTGCGCTCCGGATACGCTTCTGCCAAATCATCTGCCGCAATAACAGAGGATTGGTAGGTGCCGCTCAATCCCGACGAAAAGCCAATATACAAAACATCCAGCCCCTGTTCTAAAAACGAAGCAAAAAAGCTGCGAAAGGTCTCCGGCGCAACAAGACTGGTGGTAATCAGTTCCTTGCGGCGCATCATATCGTAAAATCGCTTTAAATCCGTCGGCTTACCCTTTTCATAGCTTTGATATTCCTTTTCCCCCACGTGAAAAGAAAGCGAGATAATGGGGATTTCAAATTCTTCGATGATAGCATCCGTTAAATTGGCGCTGGAATCGGTTACAATTACATAGCTCATATTCAAATCTCCGTTCTGCCCGCTATCGGCAGGCCATATATAAAATCATGCATTACAGTGTATATGCAAAAGCAATTGTTTATCTAGTTCTTAAAACTATTTTACCATTTTTTACGAACTACGTCAAGAGTTAATATTCAATATCTGCAATTTTTCGTAAAAACATTCATACAAAAACACTGCCGAAGGACAACCGTTTGCCTCCCCCCCGACAGTGCTTGCAGCATTTTTATATGTTCACATCCGGCCGAAAGAGCATGCAAGGAATAGCCCCGTACTTATACTCTTTCCGCCACTTCGGTCGTGATTTTTGCAATAAAGTCCTCCAGGCTCATCGTTTCGGTTTGTGCTGTATCACGGTTACGAATCGAAACTGTGCCCTCCTCTACTTCCTTTTGACCAATGATAACCATATACGGCACACGGTCTACCATTTGCGCTTCACGAATCATATAACCGATTTTTTCGTTGCGGTTATCCATTTCGCAGCGGATGTGTGCCTTGCGCAGCGCTTCGTAAACCTTTTGTCCGTACTCTGCACTTTTTTCCGATACCAAAAGCACTTTAGCCTGCATAGGTGCCAGCCAAACCGGGAATTTACCTGCATAATGCTCGGTTAAAATACCGATAAAGCGTTCGATAGAGCCGAACACAACGCGGTGAATCATAATCGGGCGTTGTTTTTCTCCGGCCTCGTCAATATAGCTCAGTTCAAAGTTTAAGGGCATCTGGAAGTCCAGCTGAATGGTACCGCACTGCCAGGTACGGCCGAGAGAATCCTCCAGATGGAAGTCGATTTTCGGGCCGTAAAACGCGCCGTCACCCTCATTAATCGTATAGGGCAAGCCAAGCTTTTCAAGCGCGCTCTTTAAGCCCTCCGTTGCAGCCTCCCAATCCTCATCACTGCCCATGCTGTCTGCCGGACGGGTCGAAAGCTCAACCGAATATTTAAAGCCGAATTTTTGATATACTTCATTAATCAGGTGTACAACGCCCATAATTTCCTCGGTAATCTGCTCACGACGCATAAAAATATGTGCATCGTCCTGCGTAAAGCAGCGTACGCGGAACAAACCATGCAGCGCGCCGCGCAGCTCATGACGATGTACCAAGCCCAGCTCACCCACACGCATCGGCAATTCGCGATAGCTGTGCGGTGCACTGCGATACACCATAACGCCGCCGGGGCAGTTCATGGGCTTAACGCAATAGGTTTCGTCATCAATGGTAGTGGAATACATATTGTCTTTATAATGATCCCAGTGGCCGCTCGTTTCCCACAAATGACGGTTCATAATCATCGGCGTGGAAACCTCCACGTAATTTTCACGTGTGTGCAGCTCGCGCCAGTAATCAATCAATGTGTTTTTCAGTTTCATGCCGTTGGGCAAAAAGAAGGGGAAGCCGGGCGCTTCATCGCACAGCATAAACAGCTTCATTTCTTTGCCGATGCGGCGATGGTCTCTCTTTTCCGCTTCTTCCAACAGCTTTAAATAATCGTCCAGCTCCTGCTGCGAGGCGAAGGCAATACCCTTAATACGGGTCAGCATTTTGTTGTTTTTATCATTCTTCCAATATGCGCCGGACTGACCGGTTACCTTAAAGGCCTTTAATGCCTTCGTATAGCAAAGGTGAGGGCCGGTACACATATCAATATAATCACCCTGCTGATAGAAGCTGATGACGGCATCCTCGGCCAAATCGCCGATGTGCTCTACCTTATACTTTTCGCCGCGCTCCTCCATTAAAGCAATCGCTTCGGGACGGGGCAGAATAAACGGCTTAATCGGCAGATTTTCTTTCACGATTTTGCGCATTTCCGCTTCGATGGCGGCCAAATCTTCATCGGTCAGCTTGGTATCTCCCAAATCCACATCATAATAAAAGCCCTTTTCCGTTGCGGGGCCGTAAGCAAAATCGGCATGCGGATACAGGTGCTTAATGGCCTGCGCCATAATATGTGCCGCCGTGTGACGGATAACGTGCTGCGCCTCCTCTTGAGGACATTCGGCAACCGTTCCGTTGTTGTAGATAATTTTCATGGTTCTGATTCCTTTCTGCTATATCATCATCTCTTTGATGCATTTCAATACATGTTTACATATTATATAAGAACATAATCCATTTTCCATTATACTCATTATGCCGCGTCTTGTCAAGCACCGCGCGCCGATTGTTCAAAATTTTTCCGTTTTGCTTCATATGTTATGTACGCTTTGTGTGTACCGTACGCCATAATTTGTATGAAATTCATGACAATTTTGTAAACAAAATTTAAATCACTTTGACAATTCAGCCAATTTACACTATAATTAGGTATACGCACATTTTTTGTGCTGAATATCACAGACTGTTGAAAACTGTGTCGCAAACTACATTGGGGAGTTGTCAGAGGGGACTCCCCTCTGACTAAAAATGCGGTTTTCGCGGGCGTGTACCGCAAAAACCGCTCCTATAAAGGGCTGGCGCGGTGAGCGCCGCGCGAGC
>UQYH01000095.1 GCA_900545185.1 uncultured Eubacteriales bacterium
CGCGTCGGCTATTCGGTTGCAAGCGCCCTCATAACGCCTTTGGCTCATTACCAACCTTTTGCGAGTGTGCCTGCGGCACGAATATCTCTATGGTTCGGCTTTTTCAAGTCGGAGCAAGCTTTATATCGCTTGCTCCGATTTTTTTGTAAAAATCAGAGTTCGCTCATGTCGCTGCTCCTCCTTTTTCCCAAAAAGGCAAAGCCTTTTCGGGAGCCATATATGATGTTATGCGCTATTTTTATTTTATCCGATTTGCTGTCATTCACGGCATTTCACATCTATTCGGGCGGCAATGCCTCCGTCATATGCAGCCTGCCTATGCCATATACAGAACAACAAACCGGCCGACGCATCAGCGCCGACCGGTTTGTTGTGTTTCCGGACTCTGTTCGAGCCGCTTGCCAAATCAGAAAAACGGCTTTTGATATGCTATTACTCTACATCATAGAGAATGGTTGAAGTGTAAAGACCTTGTTCGTCGGTAAATGCTATATAGAACTTTTTAGCCTCTGGCGGCAGCGTAAAGGTAAATGTGTTTGTATCCTCAGCCGATGATGAAACGGGGCTGAAGCTGAACAGCGCCTCGGTTCCGTTTTTATATTCCAGGGCAGATGCCGTTGTATAGCAGAGCGCTGCGCTTTTCGCATTGCGATTTGTTGTAACGGTTACGGTATTTCCGGAAAGAACCGCATCCGTCCTCATTAAACAGCTCGTCAAATATTGCTTTTTGCTTATCCTTTGATAGTCCGAATATTGCCTTTGCGCATATTTCGCTTATGCAGCATCCCCATCCGTATAGCGGTTTTCCCTGCTTTTCGCTGATAATAAGTTCATCGCCCTTTCTGTCTGAGAATTCATTGTTTTTTGACCATTTTTCATTTTCTGTTGTTGATACCCAATTCATACTTTACATCCTTTCCGTAATGGTTTTGCACTTATTCGGTTATATTATCTTTATAATATTTTTGCCAGCCTTGAAAAACTGTCTTTTAATGCCGGATATAACCCGTTATATACCGAATAAAACTTTTCGTATTCCATGTGATTTTCTTTAACCGGCGGCTGTTCTTCCTTAACCTTCACCAGCTTGGTGCAACCCTCCTGCACATTCTTAAAAACACCTGCTGCACATCCGGCAAGAATTGCGGCGCCAAGCGCAGGACCTTCATCCGATTGCATTATCTTCACCGGCATATCAAACACATCCGCAATCATACCTCTCCAAAAGTTTCCTTTTGAACCTCCGCCGCAAAGCGCCATATCTGCCGCGCCAACCCCAACTTCATTCAGCACATCAAGACAATTTTTCAGAGAATATGAAACCCCCTCCATAATCGCCCTTGCAAGATGCGCCTTTGTGTGCATTGCTGAAAGTCCGAAAAATACACCTCTTGCATCGATATCCAAAATCGGTGTCCTTTCTCCCATTAAATAAGGAAGATAAATCAGTTTTTCCGCACCAATGGGAATGCTTTCACACAGCTTATCGATTTCACCGTATGACAAATCCTTTGCAAAATTGTTTCTGAACCAGCTGAGCGAGAGTCCTGCCGCCTGTGTTACGCCCATCACATGCCAAGCACCCGGTACGGCACAGCAAAATGTGTGAATTCTGCCTTGCTTATCAAATATCATTTTATCTGTATGGGCAAAAACCACTCCACTTGTTCCTATTGTTGTGAACGCGCGTCCGTTTTTGCAAACACTCGTGCCGATTGCAGCCGCGGCATTATCCCCTGCGCCTGCCGCAACGGGAATACCATTTGTCAGGCCGCAAGCCTTTGCGGCATTCTCGGTTACATAGCCTGTCACTTCGGGACTTTCATAAACCTTTGCAAGCAAATCTTCATCAATCTCGAGCTTTTTTAACACCTCATCGCTCCAGCATCTTTTGCCGACATCCAAAAGCTGCATTCCGGAAGCATCCGACACATCGGTCGCAAACACTCCGGTCAGCATAAATCTGATATAATCCTTCGGCAATAAAATATGGCGGCAACGCTTAAAGTTTTCCGGTTCATGCTTTTTTACCCACATCATTTTTGCCGCGGTAAAGCTTGCCATAGCGGGATTTGCTGTAATTTCAATTAATCTGTCGCGTCCGACAAGCTCTTCAATCTCCTTGCATTCCTCTGCCGTTCTGCCGTCACACCAAATAATGGCGTTTCTGATTACCTCATTGTTTTCATCCAGCATCACAAGACCGTGCATTTGCCCCGAAAGTCCGATACCACAGATTTCACCGTCCACATTTTGAGTAATTTCGCAAAGAGTTTTGTACACGGCACGCCACCAATCATTTGGATTTTGCTCCGCCCAACCGTTTTTCGGCTGATACATCGGATATTCCTCTGTTGCTGACGCAACAACCTTTCCTTCGGGGTCAAACAAAACACTCTTTGTTCCCGATGTACCAATATCTATTCCAATTAAATATTTCATTGTGTTACCCCCTACTAATTAAATATAATGCTGTTGATGACACTTTCAAGATACTCCTGACGCCCGCTTTCCGGCTTTACCTCATTTAACGAAAGCGCATACTCTGACAGCTCATTAAGGTCTGTTTCGCCGTTGACGATTTTTGCACCCATACCGCTTTCATATGAAGAATATCTCTTCTTTACAAATTCATCGATTCTGCCATCCTCAATAATTTTATAAGCATTTCTAAGGCCTAAAGCAAATGCATCCATTCCGGCTATATGCGCAAGGAATATATCCTCTATCGTGTTTGAGCCGCGCCTTGTCTTTGCGTCAAAATTAAGCCCTCCGTTTGTAAAACCGCCGGCACGCAGAATTTCAAGCATTGCAAATGTGGCGCTGTATACATCAGTCGGGAATTGATCGGTATCCCACCCCAAATGGCAATCACCTTGGTTTGCATCAACAGAACCCAGCACATTATTAACTCTGCAAACGCAAAGCTCATGTTCAAATGTGTGACCCGCAAGAGTTGCATGGTTTGCTTCAATATTCAGTTTGAAGTCTTTTTCCAAACCGTATTTGCGCAGAAAAGCAAGTACAGTCGAAGCATCGAAATCATACTGATGCTTGATAGGCTCTTTCGGCTTTGGCTCTATATAGAAATCGCCGTCATATCCCTTGCTTCGTGCATATTCAACCGCCATCTTCAAAAACCGTGCATAATTATCCTGTTCCAATGCCATATCGGTGTTTAAAAGTGTTTCATAGCCCTCTCTGCCGCCCCAGAACACATAGCCGTTTCCGCCGAGCTCAATAGTAATATCTATTGCCTTTTTCACCTGCGCGGCAGCGTATGCAAAAGCGTCGGCACAACACGAGGTGGACGCTCCGTGCATATATTTCGGTGCGGTAAAGCAGTTAGCCGTTCCCCACAAAAGCTTTATTCCATATTTATTCATCTGTTCTTTTATAATCGGAACGATAACATCGAGATTTTGCTGAAATTCCGACAGGGATTTTCCCTCCGGTGCAATATCTCTGTCATGAAAGCAGAAGTATTCAATGCCAAGTTTATTCATAATTTCAAATGCGGCATAAACCTTTTTCTTGTAAATTTCAATCGGGTTTTCCTCGCCAAGGCTTTTGTCAATCGTTCCGACGCCGAACATATCTGTACCGTCAGCAACCATTGTATGCCAATACGCCATAGAAAACTTCAGATGTTCACTCATCTTTTTTCCGCCGATTATCTCGTCCTTATTATAGTGCTTAAATGAAAACGGATTCTTTGACTTTACTCCCTCATACTTAATGTTTAAAATATTCAAAAACTGTTCCATTATTTTGAAACCTCCTTTTTAATTTAGTATATCATAAATATTCAAATTAGCTCAATACATTTATAGCTTTTTATGCGACAGATATTGCTTTTTTGTAAAATATGTGATATACTTTTTTACGTATTAATATAAGGGGGGGGATAAACTGTGCAGGATATTTTCTTTGAAAACTTTCACACGGCAATGGTGAATTATCCATATATGGATTTTAACTCAAGAAATATTAATTACCTTTCGCATTTTCATGAGGAAATTGAAATTATTGAAGTAGTTTCGGGGGAAGTTGTCATCCTATGCGAAAGTAAAACTTTTTATGCTTCCGCCGGAGATATTTGCATTTTTATGCCCGGTGAAGTGCATGGATTTTCATCTGTGAAAGAGAATCATCTGTATATTTTAAAAATTAATTGCAAACAATCTGTAGAAAGCATAGATTTTAAATCCCTTCGGATATCACCGGTCGTAATTAAGTCAAATGAACCCTTAAACACCGAACTCAGGCTCGATATTGAACAGCTAAAAAAAGAAATTGAACATCAACAGACAGGGTATTCTTATCTTGTTAATTCAATTTCCAATAAAATTCTGTATCAAATTATAAGATGCGACCGGCTTCATAAATTAGACAGCGAAAAACGCAAGAAAAACGTAACCGTCTTATCCGTCCTAAAGAAAAGCAACGAGTACATAGAGAAGCATTACAAAGAACCTATTTCTCTTTCGGATATTGCGGTATATTGCGGTTTTTCAAAATATTATTTCGCGCATTACTTTCACGAAATTACCGGCCAAACGTTCTATGTTTTTTTAACGCTCCATAGGCTTGAAAAGGCAATTTCCGAATTGTTAAACTCTGATAACAAAATCACAGACATCGCCTATAATTGCGGTTTTTCAAACGTACGCTCATTTAACCGCACCTTTAAATCCACATTTGGAATAACCCCTTCCGAATACAAAAAAACATTTTGTTAAATAAAGATTTATGTTATTTATTATGAGTTAAAAGAGTGCATTTATTGCTATTGCAAATAGATTTCTATGAACCTAAACAGAATGAGTCCGGCATAATGCCAAACTCATTCAATGACAAACTACTGTTTCCTCAAAAAAATTCTTCAGATTGTTCTACACTATAATTTATCATCTTGGAGACCCCACAAAAACTTTACACTCCATCCGTTTTTGACTCAAATTGGTCATTTGGCAATATAACAGCATTTTAGTCAAAACTCAGCTTAAAGTCGCGTGCAATCTCTTTAATATCGATACCTTTGTCACCCTCAATTTCGTAATAGAACTTGATTTTCGGCTCTGTTCCGGATGGACGAACCGCAAACCAACCCTTATCGAGGAAGAATTTAAGCACGTCCGATTTCGGCATTCCGTCTATTCCGTTTGAATAATCCTTAACCTCTGTCACCTTATAGCCGGCTATAGTCTGAGGCTTATTCTCGCGCATACGTTTCATTATTGCCTTAATCTTTTCCGCCCCGTCAGAACCCTTTAATATCAGCGTTTTAAGTCCGCTCTTAACATATCCATACTTTTTGCAAATTCCCATTAGGCCGACATGCGGCCGCGAATGATAAGTGTTTTCGGCTCGCCCACCGGCTACTCGGTTGCAAGCGCCCTCATATCGCCTTTGGCTCATTACCAACCTTTTGCGAGAGCGCTTGCGGCACGAATATCTCTATGGTTCGATTTTTACATATTACTTTTCACTCTTCACTTGAATTTTATGTGCCGATTTTTTGGAAAGTAACAAGTAATAGTGAAAAGTGAAGATGTGCGGTACAAGCTCGCTGACACACCCCGTCATGCCTTTGTTCCGAAAGCATGTCTCATTCTATCAAGTACTTCTTTAATATCTTCGTATCGGGAGGCATAGCATATTCGGATAAACCCCTCTCCGTCAGCACCGAAGGCGCTGCCCGGCGCAGTGACCACGTGTGTTTTTTCCAATATGTATTCCGCAGCTTCAACCGAACTTTTATTAAATGCCGTGATATTGGGAAAAGCATAAAATGCACCCTTGGGGTAAAGACAGGAAAATCCGTTGATTGTGTTTAGTCCGTCAACAATTAAGTGGCGGTTGCGGTCATAATATGCAACCATTTTTTTCACATCTTCCTCTCCGTGAAGGAGAGCCTCGATGGCTGCCATCTGCATAGGCTCCGGTATGCTTGCAATCATATTTTCGTGAAGTTTAATGAGGTTTGACGCAATTGTTTCGTTTGCACAGATATATCCTACCCGAAATCCTGTCATGGCAAAGGTTTTGGAAAAACTGTTAATGGTTAAAGCATAATCCTCCAGCCCGTCAAAAGCAGCAAGACTTTCTTGGTGAAACCCGTCATATACCAGTTTTTCATACGGTTCATCGGAAATAATAAAAACTTTATATTTTTTAACAAGCTCTGCAATTTCCTTTAAATCCTTGTGCTCCAACACGCCGCCCGTAGGGTTGGAAGGGGAATTTATAATAATCAGCTTGGTTTTATCGGTGATGTAGGGTTCAATCACATCTGCGGTCATCTTAAAACCGTTTGATTCATCCACCTTTGCGTATACAGCCGTGGCATTTACCATATCAATCTGACCTTTATAATCAGGCCAGTTGGGGCCTTGAATGATGACTTCATCGCCCGGATTGACCAAAGTTACCATGGCAAGCATAAGAGCCTGTGTTGCGCCGGCTGTCACAATCAAGTTTTTTTCGGGGTCGCAGGGGATACCGTTTTCTTTTGCAAGCTTATATGCAATCGCCTCTCTTAATACCTTAATTCCTGCATTTGGCGTGTATTTGGTCTTTCCTTCTTTTAAACCTCGTATCCCGGCTTCTATAATGTGAGAAGGGGTTGCAAACCCTGGCTCGCCCAAGGTTAGATTTATGGCATCGTCATATTTACCGGCCAGTTCAAACATTCTCCGAATACCGGATGGTAAGGCGTTTTGCGCTGCTGCACTTAAAACATTTCTGCTTGACATTGTATATCTCCTTTTTAATTTGCATAGAGTCTGCGGACGTTTACCGGCAACTGTATAGATAGACAATCATTGCCTGTATGGCCGCTTTCATGCCGTCCTCATCAATTTTAAAATCGCCTCGATGTGCCGGAGCGGTACATCCTTTTTCCTCATTTCTTGTCCCAAAGCGAAAAATCATTCCCTTTTTCTGCGTCAGATACCAACCGAAATCCTCCGAACTCATACGCTGCGGCATTTTGCAAACAGAAAGTCCGCTTTCGCGCATCACCCGTTCAAATTTTTGGGCTATTTTTCTATCATTGCAGACAGGACCGGTGCTCATTTTCCAGTCGAATGTGACCTCACCGCCGAATTTTTTTGCAGTTTCCCGGCATATTTCTTTCACCCTTTTTTCAACGCGTTTGGCAAAATCGGTATCGTAGAACCGAAAGGATATGTCCATTTCACACGTGTCGGCGATGACATTGTGCACCTGTCCGCCGCTGAATTTTCCTACTGACCAAATGTATTTTATATGACCGGCTTCTTTCTTTACCGCGTCTTTCATTTTGATGTATGCTTCAACAGCCATCGAGATGGCGTCTGCTCCATATTGCGGCAGCGTGGCATGGGATGCTTTACCCCGAAACGTGATAGTCGCAGGGATACAGGCAGCCATATAGTCACCGCTGCAAACGCCTATGTATCCCGTGGGAATCTCATTGTCACAGTGGGTACAAATAATATGGTCAACGCCGTCCGTTACGCCGTTTGCTACCATCATCTCAGCGCCGCTCACAGCGCTCTCCTCACTGGGTTGAAAAATAAAGCGAACGCGACAGGGTAACTCATTTTCGTGTTCTTTCAAATATTTTGCCGCAGCCAGCACGATAGCAGTATGAGAATCATGTCCGCATGCGTGCATATGCCCCTTAATCTTTGATTGAAACGGCACATCGCTCTCTTCTTCGATGGGCAGAGCGTCCATGTCGGCTCTGACGGCAACAATCTTTCCGCATGTTCCGATTTGGGCAACAACGCTGCATGTTCCGTATCGGTCGGTGCTTTGGATGCCCATTTTGCGAAGCTCGTCGGTTACGGCCGCTGCGGTTCTTTTCAAATCGAACCCTACTTCAGGGTATTCATGCAGCTTTCTTCGGATCGCGACGGCATAAGCAAACAACTCATTTAAAATGGTTTCATTCATTATGCATCCCCCATTTTATCTGCATCGGGCAGCATTGTTGCTTTAAATTTATGCTCCATTAAAGAAAACATGGTGTTGCTTTTCACAACGCCCTTATGCTTTTTCAGCTTTAATAGTTTTTCCTCCAGCGATTCAACGTCTTCCGCACAGATTTTAATTAAATAGTCGTACTCTCCTGTTACGGCGTAACATTCCAAAATATCTCCGTCTTGTTCCATATATTCAAGCAGCGTGCCGATTGCCTCACTGTAACGCATAACAAGAAGGATGAACGCAGTGATGGGCTTATTCACTTTTTTGGCCGATGTTACAATCGTAAAATTTTTTATGGTGCCGTCTTTTTGCAGTTTTAAAATGCGCTTATTAACAGCCGGTACGGACAAGCCGACAGTATCGCCGATTTCTGTTGCTGTTGTATTTGCGTTTTCGGATAAAATTTTTAGAATTTTTGCATCTGTTTGATCCAT
>UQYH01000096.1 GCA_900545185.1 uncultured Eubacteriales bacterium
TAGGCATTAGGGAATCGAACCCCATATGCCTTTCATTTGAAAAATTAAAGCCTTTCCGGCTTGTCATCCTCGCAAGGCCTAGCGGATGTTTTTAAGGCCGATAATGTTTTGATAAATTTCCTCAGCCCAGGCATCCTTTTTTTCGGCAAATTGTGCCGAAAGCGCCGCAAGACCGCTTTGCATTTCTTTTTGCAGGCCTGCCAGCTGCTTTTCGGCTTCGGCGTTTTCCACCGCCTCCACCTTTTCAAGCCGCGCCTTTTGGCGTTTTTGTATATCTGCCTCAATGGCAGCACATTCCTTTTCCACACTCTGCCCAATGGCGCGGCTGCTTTCGTCAGCCGTCTGCACCATTTCCTGTGCACGGTGCTCCAAATCCAAAATTTGTTGAATTAAGCTGTTCATGCTACCTTCCTTTCTCCTGCCGGCATGGGGCATAGCCCCCTATGCCTAGTTGCGCAGGCTGTGAATCGGCGCGGGAATCCTGCCGCCACGCGCAATAAACGCGTCGCTTTGATAAGGATTCACGGCCATCACCGGTCCGGTGCCCAAAAGGCCGCCGAACTCCACCGTATCGCCCACCTTTTTGCCGGGCGCGGGAATCAACCGTACAGCCGTTGTTTTTTGATTAATCATGCCAATGGCCGCTTCGTCCGCAATGATGGCCGAAATGGTCGCAGCGTCGGTATCGCCGGGTACGCAAATCATATCCAGCCCAACAGAGCAAACGCAGGTCATCGCCTCCAGCTTTTCAAGCGAAAGCGCACCTCGCCGTGCCGCTTCAATCATCCCGGCATCCTCACTGACGGGAATAAACGCACCCGAAAGACCGCCCACATACGAACTGGCCATAACGCCGCCTTTTTTCACCGCGTCATTTAAAAGCGCAAGCGCGGCCGTTGTACCGTGCGTGCCGCAGCGCTCTAAGCCCATTTCTTCCAATATATGCGCCACACTGTCCCCCACGGCCGGGGTCGGTGCAAGCGATAAATCCACAATCCCAAAGGGTACATTCAAGCGGCGCGAGGCTTCCTGCGCCACAAGCTGACCCATACGGGTAATTTTAAAGGCTGTTTTTTTAACGGTTTCGGCCACAACGCCAAAATCGGCGCCGCGCACACCCTCCAATGCACATTTCACAACACCGGGACCGGATACGCCCACATTAATGACGGCCTCCGGCTCACCCACGCCGCAAAACGCCCCGGCCATAAAGGGATTATCTTCAACCGCGTTACAAAAAACAACCAGCTTGGCGCAGCCAAAACCGTCCTGTGCCTTGGTTTTTTCGGCAGTTGCCTTAATAATGCGTCCCATCTCGGCAACCGCATCCATATTAATACCGGCACGGGTGCTGCCCACATTCACACTGGAGCAAACCAGCTCTGTTTCGGCAAGCGCCTGCGGAATCGAAGCAATCAGCGCCGCATCCCCCATCGTCATGCCCTTATGTACCAATGCCGAAAAACCGCCGATAAAGTTCACGCCCGTGGCCTTTGCGGCACGATCCAAGCTGTGTGCCAGACGGACAAAATCCGCAGGATCGTGCGCGTTACCCAAAAGCATGGCAGCCGGCGTGACCGAAATTCGTTTATTAATAATCGGAATCCCATACTCGGTTTCAATCGCTTCGGCCGTTTGCACAAGCTTTTCGGCCTGCCGCGTGATTTTTTCATATACCTTGTCGCAAACGGCAGCAGGCGATGCATCCGTACAGGATAAAAGCGAAATCCCCATAGTTACGGTACGGATGTCCAAATGCTCCTCCGCAATCATTTTTACGGTTTCCATAATTTCAAGTGAGTTTAACATGTGCGCCCTCCTTTAAATACGGTGCATGGATTGAAACAAATCCTCATGCTGAATCCGAATAGAAAGCCCCAGTGTGTCTCCCAGTGTTTCCAGCGTATCGCTGACGGCTTTAAAGCTCGTCTCGGCACGCTCTAAGCTCACCAGCATAATCATGGTAAACATATCCTGCATAATGGTTTGCGAAATATCTAAAATATTAATCTTATTTTCGGCTAAAACTCGGCTCACCTCGGCAATAATGCCGATTTTGTCGTGGCCGACAACAGTAATCACTGCACGCATAATATCCCTCCCATCAAATATATTCAATATTCTACACTAAAGCTACAAAAAAATCTAGTATAATTTTGTATAAATTTTATGGGTTTTCCCTGTTGGAATTTGTGAGAGAATGAAAATAACCGGCCTGCTTTCTTGACAAGGACGCGGTTTGATTATATAATAATGAAGAAAGAAGGAATCGCCATGGCCATAATCATATATATAAAAAAGCGTTTCCCAAACGATGCGCCGACAGACGCGTACCTTGCCGATGCTCTCTCGGCTTACGGCAAGACGCAGCGTGTTCCCTGCAGCGGCGCGGCCGTGCGGCGTACGGCAAGGGGTAAGCCCTATACAGACTGCCCCGATGTGCACATCAGCATCAGCCACACAAAAACGCACCTGTTTACGGCCGTGGGAAATATCCCCTTCGGCATAGATGCCGAGCCGATCGGCCGCACACTTACGCGGCAAACGGCCGTCTGCCGCCGATTTTTTTCACCAAAGGAGCAGCAGGCGTTGGCCGAATCAGCCGATTTTACGGCAGATTTTCTTTGGCTGTGGGTGAAAAAAGAGGCCTTTTTAAAATACCGCGGAACGGGACTTTCCGATCTGAAGAAGGCCGACACAACCCGTCTTGCCGGCCGATTTGAAACATTTTGCGCGGCAGGCCATCAAATTGCCGTGTATACCGAGATGGATGTGGGCAAAATTGAAATACAAGACCAAATCAATCCATAGACCCATAAGGGCAAGCTTGTGCACTCTGCGCGTTTGCCCGTTATGTTGATATCAGAATACCCCAAAGTGAAAGGAGCAAGCCAATGAACATTTTTGTAAAATTGGATACATTAATCAACGAACAAAGCCTGGAACTGATTCACGGCGCAGAAAATTACGCCGATACACCCATTACGGTTGCGGAAATTAACCGCCCCAGCTTGCAGCTGGCAGGATTTTTTGATTATTTCGATAACCGAAGGATTCAAATTTTAGGCAAGGTTGAATATACATATTTAGAGAAGCTCTCCTCCGAAGAGCGTAAAAAGCGTTTGGCCTGCCTGTTTGAAAAACAAATCCCGGCACTGGTCGTCACGCGTGATTTGCCGATTTACCCCGAGCTTTTGGCCTGTGCCGAGGAATATGACACAACCATCCTCCGCACGGCAGAGGGCACCTCGCGCTTTATGAGTGACATTATTCTGTCCCTTTCCGTTTGGCTGGCGCCGCTCACCACCATGCACGGCGTGTTGGTTGAGGTATTCGGCGAAGGCGTTCTGCTCATCGGCGAAAGCGGCGTCGGCAAAAGCGAAACGGCCATCGAACTGGTCAAGCGCGGCCATCGTCTGGTAGCGGATGACGCGGTGGAAATTAAAAAAGTCTCGCGCAAAACGCTTGTCGGCAGTTCACCTGAAATTATCCGACACTTTATCGAACTGCGCGGCATCGGCGTGATTGATGTAAAGCGCATTTTCGGTATCGGCGCGGTTAAGGACACCGAAAATATCAACCTTGTTATCAATTTAGAGCCATGGCAGGCCGGCAAGCATTATGACCGCTTAGGCCTTGACGACTTCACCACCAATATTATGGGGCTGGAGGTGCCTTCCTTAACCATTCCCGTTAAGCCGGGACGAAATTTAGCCATCATCATTGAGGTTGCCGCCATGAACCACAGACAGCGGCAAATGGGCTACAACGCGGCCGAGGAACTGAACAGGAGGCTTATGGCAAATGTCGAAGAGTAAAATTAAAACCGAAGTGCACACGCACACCATTGCCAGTGTGCATGCCTATGCAACCGCCGGAGAAATGATGGCAGCCGCCCGGCAAAAGGGGATTGAACTGCTGGCGCTGACCGACCACGCCCCTGCCCTGCCCGATGGTGCGCACCCCTGGCATTTCGGCAATTTAAAGGCCATTCCGCACAAGGTAGACGACCTGTACGTTGTCCGCGGCGCGGAACTGAACCTGATAGACTTTGGCGGCAATGTGGATTTAGAGCCGAACTGCCTGTCTGCGCTGGACTGGGCCATTTGCAGCATCCACAGCCCTTGCCTTGCCCCCGGCACAACAGAGGAACACACAAATGCCTATATAAAGGCGCTGGAAAACCCCTACATTGACGCATTGGGGCACAGCGGTACACCGGCCTACAGTTATGATATTGATGCAGTGCTGACCACCGCCAAACGGCTGGATAAGTGCATTGAGCTGAACAACCACAGCTTTTCGGCACGAAAATCCAGTATTGAAAACTGTAAAAAAATTGCGCGCCGCGCAGCCGAGTTGGGCGTTAATATTATTATTTCGACAGATGCACACAGCATTTATCAGCTGGGCGATACGGAAAACGCCTGGGCGCTGGCCATGGAATGCGGTGTACGCGAGGAACAAATTGTCAACTTAAACGCAGAACGGTTTTTGGCATATTTGTGCCGCCGCAGAGGCTTTGACCGTTCACGCTTTGAAAGCGCCGAGCCGGCTTAAAAAACCGATATGGGTTTCGGCCGACCGGCTGACATTCCCTGCCTTGATTGCCCGCACGGCAAGACAGGGGTAAAAAAAGACGGGCAGAAAGGCTATTGTATGGATGTTACCGCTCTATCCGCCGCGCTTTTGCAGCACGGCGATATAAACGTTATACAAAACGCGCCCATGCGCGATTACACCAGCTTTCAAATCGGCGGCACGGCAGACCTTTTGCTGATGCCGCAAACGAAGGAGGCGCTTTTGTTTTGCTGCCGCACCGTGCGCGAGCACGGCGTACCGCTCTGTCTCATCGGTGCAGGCTCTAACCTGTTGGTGGGTGACGGCGGCATACGCGGCGCCGTCATTCGGCTGGCCGCACCCTTCAGCCGCGTTACACAAAACGATACTGTGCTGACGGCCGAAGCCGGTATCAGCCTGGCGCGGCTTTCTGCCTTGGCGGCCGGCGCCGGGCTGAGCGGTCTTGCGTTTGCAAGCGGTATTCCCGGCACGCTGGGCGGCGCGGTGTTTATGAACGCCGGCGCTTACGGCGGCGAAATGAAGGATGTTGTAACCGAAACAGACTATCTTGATGTACAAGACGGCATGGTGCACACCCTCCGCGGTGCGGCACATGCGTTCGGCTATCGCCGCAGTGTGTTTTCGGGCACAGAGTATGTTATATTGGAATCGCGCTTAACGCTCACGCCCGATGACCCCGAAGCCATCCGCTCCGCAATGCGTGAGCTAAACGCCAAACGGCGTGAAAAACAGCCGCTGGCGCAACCCAGCGCAGGCAGCACCTTTAAGCGGCCGGAGGGTTACTTTGCGGCCAAGCTGATTGAGGACGCAGGCCTTAAAGGCAAATCCGTCGGCGGTGCACAGGTTTCGCCCAAGCATGCCGGGTTTGTGGTAAACACGGGTAATGCCACGGCGGCTGATGTGCGAAGATTGATTACACTCGTGCAAAATGAAGTATTTGCGGCCTTTGGTGTCCGTTTAGAGCCTGAGGTTCGTTTTGTAGGTGAATTTTAAGTTGCACTCCGCCAAATTTTGCGATAATCTGATATATTTTGTTAAAAATTTATCTTTTATTGCAAACGGTACTTGATTTTCTGCTTGAAATCGTTTACAATATAGTAGGTTACGATAATTTACAGGAGGAATGAATAATGAAATTTGTAAAAGGCAACGCGGTTGTCGGTCAGTCCGGCGGCCCCACAAGCGCCATTAACGCAACGCTGGCAGGCGTATTTAAAGGCGCAAAGGATGCAGAATGCATTGATACGATTTACGGTATGGTACACGGCATTGCCGGTCTTTTAAACCGTGATTTGGTGGATATGTCCACACAGGTAAAAAATGATGAGGATTTGGCTATTTTAAAGGCTACCCCCTCCGCATTTTTGGGTTCTTGCCGCTATAAGCTGCCTGCACTGGGCGAAGGCAAGGATATTTACGAAAAGATTTTTGAAATTTTTGCTGAATATAACATTAAATATTTCTTCTACATCGGCGGTAACGACTCGATGGATACGGTACATAAGCTCTCGGAGTATGCCGCACAGATCAATTACGAAATCAACATCATCGGCGTACCCAAGACAATTGATAACGACCTGGCCGTAACGGACCATACACCCGGCTACGGCAGCGCCGCAAAATACATTGCAACCGCCGTACGCGAAATCATCCGCGATGCCGTTGTATATGATAAGCCCATGTTCACCGTTATGGAAATTATGGGTCGTAACGCAGGCTGGCTGACGGCTGCATCCGCCCTGGCTCGTGTAGACGGCTTCGACGGTCCGGACTTTATCTATCTGCCGGAGCGTTTGTTTGATATTGATAAGTTTGTTGCCGATGTTTGCGAGCTGGCCAAAACCAAGCCGCACATCACCGTTGCCGTATCGGAAGGTATTAAGAGCGACGAAAACACCTATGTTTGCGAAGCCGCCATCAAAAATGCCGCAACCGATTCGTTCGGCCACAAGTCCTTAAGCGGCACGGCAAACTACCTGGCACAGATTATCGGTGATAAGCTGGGCATTAAGACCCGTGCGGTAGAATTTAGTCTGCTGCAGCGCTGCGCCGCACACTGCGCATCCGAAACCGATATTGAAGAAGGCTATGCCATTTCTCAGGCTGCCGTACAAGAAGCTATCTCCGGTGGCACCGGTAAAATGATGTACTATAAGCGCGAGGACGGCCCGGATTACAAGGTATCGTTCGCCAGCATGGATATTTCCAAAATCGCCAATGTTGAGCGCGTTGTGCCGGATGAATGGATTAACGCCGAAGGCAATAATGTAAACGATGGCTTTATTGATTACGCTCTGCCGCTGATTCAGGGCGAAGCTCCGATTTACACCAAGCATGGTCTGCCCATGCACCTGGTTTTAAAAAAGTAAACAAGCCTGAATGACAATACACGTGCCGAGGCAGTTAAAGCTTGCCCCGGCACATTGTTTTATGTAGGATTTTCACATCCATATAAAAAACAGCCGGTAATGTGTTGTTTACACAGCAATATCATGTCCTTTTACTTATACCAATATGCGTAGGGGCGGGGTTCTACTCCGCCCGTCATAACCCTTTCAGCTTTCTTTCGGCATGCCCCCCCTACGTGATGTTGGCATAAGCAAAACACTATCGGTATTTACTGCGTAAATAAAATATCCGTATGGAACGACCTATGTGTCGTTCCGAAAAAACGCAAAACAGAAACGGAACGGCACACAGGCCGTTCCCTACGAGTTTACCGAAAATCAGCGCATATTTCATACATCGGGCACAGCAGAGCCGTGCCCCTGTGAATGTTTTATTTTCGTTCATCAGATTTTGATTTTAAATGTATAACCACATCTTTCACATTGATATACGGCATATACGCCGTCCGAAGAAATAAAATGTGAAACAAATCCGCAGGACAAACATTTTACAGCTTCCATCAGACATTTTTCTCCTTCAAGTGATATTGATAGATAGGACATTTTTTTGAATCATCATTTTTACAATATGCTTTATAAACTTCATAACTGATTTCGCCTTGTCTGAGCATACATATGTTTTTGTGATCTCTGTCGAGATAAAAAGAGCAATCTCTGGACATCATGCCACTCCTTTAGTTATCGAACGGATCTTTGCCGTTTCCGCCGCAAGCTCCACATTCCACGTGCCCTTTTCCGTTGCAATATCCACATTCCCTTTCGGGGTTTCTGGGATCTTTTCGCGTACCGCCACACACAGGACATAAAACATGACCGTTTCCGTTACACTCTCTGCATCTTGCCATCGTTTACACCTCCTTTATTTTAATGAAAAACCGAACTGATTGCATCGCACAGCATAGAATAATAGTTCGTCTCGGTTTCCATTGCTTCGTTTGATACGGTTGCCTTTTTGATAGCGCCAATAATAGAACCTGCCATCGTACTGTGTTTCCTCTCTCCTTCTGCCACACGATTGCAGTTTTTGCTATTCCCTGTAAAATAAAAATCAATAAATGCATAAGTACCCTGGGTTTTCATTGCAACAACCTCTGTATAATAATCTGTCATATGCTCTGCATTTTTTACAGTCACACACTCGGTCGTGCTTTTGTCAAACAGCCTACCGCTGTTTATGGTGTCAACATCCACAACAACATTCAGTCCATATTGAGCGCATGCCTTTTCAATGTTGTTTTTTAACACATGAATCGTTAGTCCCCCTGCCCCCGGACATCGCATAGATTGTAATAGCGGTTCTTCGTGCAGAAATTTTTTCTCTACCATAATTATGCCTCCCTGATTTGAAT
>UQYH01000097.1 GCA_900545185.1 uncultured Eubacteriales bacterium
TAGTATCGGTTTATTTAATTTTTGCTTTCAGGATTTCGCCGATGTACCCATTCGTGCTGTGCTTCTGTCTTTTCGGTTTCTGAGTTTTGAGCGTTGTTTGTGTTTTCGTGGTTTTGAAATTCATCACTTTCATAGTTATTCATTTTAAAATCATCCATGATGTTTGCCTCCCAAATTATTTGTCTTGTTTTGGTTTACAAGTATATCATAAACCAAAAAAATGACATTGGTATGAATAAATTGTGAATCTCGCATTGTGTTCACAAAAGATTCAAAAAATATACAAATTTTAAATCAAAAAAGCTGTGGACAATCCTGTCGAACTATGCTATAATAAGTACAATTGACATAAAAAGCAAGGACTATTAAATAGGAAAGTAATGCCATTGCCGCTTTGTTTTCTTTTTCTTTTAAATTGCATGTTTACGGAATGGGCAAGACTTTTTACAGGCGTTGTTTCATAGAATATATGGAATAGGGGTAAAGGAAGGTAACACACGATGAGTCTCAGTTTAGGGATTGATGTAGGCTCCACAACGGTGAAGGCCGTTTTGCTGGAGGATGAAAACATAGTATTCAGTCATTACGAGCGGCACATGTCTCAGGTGCGTGAGAAAACGGCAGAGCTTTTAAACATGGCAAAGGATTATATCGGCACGAGGCCGTTTACCGTATCCGTCACAGGCTCGGCCGGATACGGACTTGCCAAAGCCGCACAGATACCGTTTGTGCAGGAGGTTTACGCAACCGGCGGCGCCGTGCGCACCTTTTTGCAGGATATTGACGTGGTGATTGAGCTTGGCGGCGAGGATGCCAAAATTTTATTTTTAACGGGCGGACAAGAAGAACGCATGAACGGTTCCTGCGCCGGCGGAACGGGCGCTTTTATTGACCAAATGGCCGTTTTGATGAATGTGACGGTGGAAGAGCTGGACGCGCTGAGCCTGAAGGCCGAAAAGGTATACCCGATTGCATCGCACTGCGGCGTGTTTGCCAAAACGGATATTCAGCCGCTTTTAAATCAAAATGCCAAAAAAGAAGATATTGCCGTCAGCATTTATCAGGCCGTGGTTGACCAAACCATTATCGGCCTTGCGCAGGGTCGCAAAATTGCCGGGCGTGTGGCCTTTTTGGGCGGACCGCTGCACTTTTTTGAGGGCCTTAAGCGGCAGTTTCAAAAAACGCTGCATCTTTCGGATGAAAACGCGGTATTTCCGCCCCATGCACAATTTTTTGTTGCGGCAGGCGCCGCGCTTTATGCCAAAGAGAATGAAGACACCATGCTGTTTGGCGAACTGATGGAACGGATCGAAGCGGCAAGCACTGCCGGGGGCGATTTGCATATTTTAGAGCCGCTTTTTGCCGACGAAGCCGAGTATCAAGCGTTTTGTGAGCGTCACGCCAAAGCTTCTGTACCGCTTGTTGACCCTAAAACGTACAGCGGCAGGGCATATTTGGGTGTGGACTGCGGCAGTACCACCGTTAAGCTGGTTTTAATTGGCGAAAAGGCAGAAATTTTGTATCAATATTACGGCCCCAACAACGGTCATCCGCTGGAATTGGTGCGTGAACATCTGATTCGGATTCAAAAAATCTGCACCGATGGGGTTGTGCTTTGCGGAGCAGCCGCGACGGGCTATGGCGAAGATTTAATTAAAAGCGCCTTTCGGTTTGATGACGGCTTGGTAGAAACCCTGGCGCATTTTCGCGCTACGCGTCATTTTTCACCGCAGGTAGACTTTATTTTGGATATTGGCGGTCAGGACATTAAGTGCATGAAAATTAAGCACAATTCCATTGACAGTATTATGCTGAACGAGGCCTGTTCCTCCGGCTGCGGCTCGTTTTTGGAGACGTTTGCCCGTTCGCTTGGCTATACGGCAGAAAGCTTTGCAAAGCTGGGCTTGTTTGCCAAACGCCCGGTTGACTTAGGCTCACGCTGCACGGTGTTTATGAATTCATCGGTTAAACAGGCGCAAAAGGATGGGGCAGGCGTGGATGATATTTCGGCCGGTCTGTGCATCAGCGTTGTGAAAAATGCGGTGTATAAGGTTATCCGTGCAAGAGACATTCGTGAGCTTGGCGAGCATGTGGTTGTGCAGGGCGGCACGTTTTATAATGATGCGGTGCTGCGCAGCTTCGAGCGTGAAATGGGACGTAACGTTGTGCGTCCGTCCATTGCCGGGCTGATGGGCGCTTTTGGTGCGGCGCTGTACGCAAAGGAGCAGAATCGGACGCAAAGCAGTATGCTGAGCCTTGAAGAGCTGGAGCGCTTTACCTTTGAAACAAACGAAATGAATTGCGGCTTGTGCCTGAATCGCTGCCATTTAACAGTTAATAAGTTTCCGGACGGCAGCCGCTACATCTCCGGCAATAAGTGCGAACGGCCGAATCGGAAAAGCGGCGCCGCAGAAGTGCCGAATTTATACGAATTTAAACGGGAGCTTTTGGCAAGCTTTAAGCCAAAGACAGGCAAACGGGGCAAAATCGGGATTCCGTTCGGGCTGAATTTATATGAAACGCTGCCGTTTTGGTTCCCGTTTTTAACCGAGCTGGGGTATGAGGTCATCCGTTCGGATGTGTCCTCTCAGCCGTTATACCGTAAGGGGCGTTATTCCATACCGTCCGATACGGTCTGTTACCCGGCCAAGCTGATGCACGGTCATATAGAAAGTCTTTTGGAAAAAGGTGTGACAACGATCTTTTATCCCTGCATGAGTTATAATTTTGATGAAGAAAAGGGCGACAATCATTTTAATTGCCCGGTTGTGGCGTACTATCCGGAGCTTTTGCATGCCAATGTTGAAAAGCTTTCGGACATTCGGTTTTTATACCCATACTTTGGCTTGCACCGCCCCAAGGACTTTGAAAAGCATGCATACCGTTATTTTCATGACTTGGATGCAAGCATCACAAAGGCCGAAATTGCACGCGCCTGCCGCGCAGCTTATCAAAGCTACCATGCGCATATGAAGGCCGTTCGGGAGGAAGGCAAACGTGCGATTGCTTATGCCGAAAAAGAGGGGCTGGAGATGATTGTCCTATCCGGCCGGCCGTATCATATTGATGCCGAGATTAATCACGGTATTGACCGTTTGATTACCTCGCTGGGTGTTGCGGTTTTATCGGAGGACAGTGTGTGCGATTTGGCCGAATCACCCAAGGTGAACGTGCTGAATCAATGGACGTATCATGCACGGCTTTACAGCGCGGCGGCTTATTGTACCGAGCATGAGGCCTACCTTGTGCAACTGGTTTCGTTCGGCTGCGGGATTGATGCCATTACCACCGACGAGGTGCGTGACATTTTGGAAAGCCGCGGCAAGCTGTATACACAGGTTAAAATTGATGATATACAAAATTTGGGCGCTGTTAAGATTCGCATTCGCAGCCTTTTGGGTGCGGCTGCCGAACGCAGACAGAAGCCGCAAGCAATACAGGAGAAATCGCTATGAAACAGGACTATCCGCTTTTTACGGAAGAAATGAAAAAGACACATACCATTTTGCTGCCTATGATGCTGCCGATTCATTTTGCCCTGCTGAGTAAAATTTTAGAGCAGTATGGCTATAAAGTGGCAGTGCTGCAAAATGACGGACCGAACGTGATAGAAGAAGGCTTGCGTTATGTGCACAATGATACGTGCTATCCGGCGCTTTTGGTCATCGGACAGTTTATTGACGCGCTGAAAAGCGGCCGATACGATCCGGATCACACGGCGCTGATGATTACGCAAACCGGCGGCGGCTGCCGTGCCTCCAACTACATTTTTTTGCTGCGTAAGGCATTGCGCCGCAGCGGCTTTTCGCAGGTGCCGGTTATTTCGCTCAACATGTCGGGACTGGATGAATCACCGGGGTTTCACCCCACGCTTTCTATGGGACTTAAATTTGCGTATGCGGCTGTGGCCGGTGATTTTTTAATGCATATTGCCAACCAATGTCGCCCTTACGAGCTGGAAAAAGGCGCAACAGACCGCGTGGTGCAGCGGTGGATTGATACGCTTTTGCAAAAATGGGACGGAAAAAAGGTGATTAGCTATCGTCATTTAAAGCGTTGCTATAAACAAATGCTTAAGGAGTTTGACGCCATTCCGAAGTCGCCGGTCAAAAAACCGCGTGTCGGTATTGTGGGCGAAATTTACGTCAAATATTCGCCCATGGGGAACAACCATTTGGAAGATTTTCTGCTTTCGGAGGGTATGGAGGTTGTTCTGTTCGGACTGCTTGATTTTTGCCAGTACTGTCTTTCTAACATTGATATTACACACGATTTATACGGCGGAGATTGGTTTGCGGCGTTGGGCAGCCGCATTGCCTATAAGGTTCTTTTATCCAAGCAAAGAGATATGAACCGCGCCATAACGCGGCACGGCGTATTTTGGGCGCCGAATGATTTTAACAAAACGCGCAAGCTGGCCGAGACTTACATCGGCAAAGGTGTTAAAATGGGCGAGGGCTGGCTTTTGACCGTGGAAATGGCAGAATTGATTGAAAAGGGTGTGAACAACGTCATTTGTACACAGCCTTTTGGCTGTTTGCCGAATCATATTGTCGGCAAGGGTATGATGAATACCATCAAGGCGCATCATCCGAATGCTAATTTGGTGGCGATTGATTATGACCCAGGTGCCAGCCAGGTGAATCAGCAAAACAGAATTAAACTGATGCTTGCCAACATCCGTGAGGAGGAAAAGCAAGCAGACGTGCAGCAAACGAAAACAGAAAAAACGGCGCGCAAGCCGCAAAACGGCATGACTATGTAAAAAAGCGGCACGCTTTTTAGCGCTTCTGTCAGGGCAGCAGAACCCGTAAACGGCATTGCCAACGCGGTTCTGCTGCCTTTTTTTGGGCGCTTTATGTAACATTTTGTTTACAAATATTTAAATTTATTGACAATATATGCGCTTTGTGTTACACTAATCTTATCCAAAACGACAGTCGGGTTTTCGACAGCGTGTACAATAGAAAAATGGGGGTTACATTGGTGTCTTTGGTCATAGGTCTTTTGTTGGTGTTGGCGCTTTTTACGGGTCTGCGTTTTTGCATAATTAAAATGGTTCCGTTTATAAACAACAGAAAGTACATAAAAATGGAATTGGAGCGTGCCGATTCGGAACGTGAATATCGGCATTGGCAACGTGAAATGCGTCGGCTATATGCTGATGCAATGCCTGTTTTGCGCTTGTTTATGAAATTATAAAAAATTTTACTTTTTCAAATTTTGAGCTTGACAAGATATAGAAAACGTGCTATACTGATTGCAAGCAGAGATCAGAAGAGATGAGATAAGATAAGCCAGATGAGTTGAGTGAAAAGTGCATATTATTTCTGATCCTCTGTAATTTAAAAATGGAGGATATTTTTATGTCTAAAAAAGTACCGAATCGTATTATTTTAACCGAGGAGCAAATGCCGAAAAGCTGGTATAACCTGCGTGCGGATATGCCGGAACAGCCGGAGCCGTATTTAAACCCGGCAAACGGCGAACCCTTTTCCGCATCGGATTTAGAGCCTATTTTTGCCAAAGAGCTTTGCAAGCAAGAATTTACACAGGAACGTTACATTCCCATTCCGGAGCCGGTTTTGGATTACTATAAGATTTACAGACCTTCACCGGTGATTCGTGCGTATGCGCTGGAAAAAGCTCTGGGCACACCGGCACGTATCTATTACAAATATGAAGGCACGAATACATCGGGCAGCCACAAGCTTAATTCTGCCATTGCACAGGCTTATTACAATAAAGAGCAGGGCATTGAGCGGATTGCAACCGAAACCGGTGCAGGGCAGTGGGGCACTGCGCTTTCAATGGCTTGCGCACACTTTGATCTGCCGCTTCGGGTTTATATGGTAAAGGTTAGCTATGAGCAAAAGCCGTACCGTAAATCCATTATTGAACTGTACGGCGCCAATGTATTTGCCAGCCCCAGTGATACAACTAATATCGGCCGTGAAATTTTAAAGCGTGATCCGAATAATACGGGCAGCCTGGGTACGGCCATCGGTGAAGCGGTTGAAATTACTTTAACCACACCCAATACGCGGTATTGTCTTGGATCTGTACTCAATCAGGTTCTTTTGCATCAATCCATTATTGGCTTGGAAGCCAAAAAGCAATTGGAACTAGTGGACGAATACCCCGATTATGTCATTGGCTGCAGCGGCGGCGGCAGTAACTTGGGCGGCTTGATTGCACCCTTTATGCAAGACCGTTTAACAGGCAAAGCAAAGCCGTATTTCATTGCGGTAGAGCCTTCGGCCTGCCCGTCCTTTACACGCGGCAAATATGCGTACGACTTCTGCGATGTCGGCCATGTTACACCGCTTGCTAAAATGTATACCTTGGGCAGCGGCTTTATGCCGGCCAGCATTCATGCAGGCGGCTTGCGCTACCATGGTATGTCACCGATTCTTTCCAAGCTGTATCATGACGGTCATCTGGATGAAGCACGTGCTGTCGGACAGCGCGATGTATTTGAGGCAGCCGTGTTCTTTGCAAAGCATGAAACAATTTTACCGGCACCCGAATCGGCACATGCGATTCGTGCGGCAATTGATGTTGCTTTGGAGTGCAAAGAAAAGGGCGAAGCCAAAACGATTCTGTTCGGCTTAACCGGCAACGGCTCCTTCGACTTGGCTGCATATAACAATTATTTAAGCGGTACGATGGAAAATTATGCCCCCTCGGACGAAGAAATTCAGAAAAGCCTGGCAGAACTGCCTAAACTGGATTAATTTAAATATCATATTGAAGCGAATGTAAAAGACCGCCTGTGTTCCGTTTGGCAAACAGAACACAGGCGGTTTATGTTATACAGGCAATGATAAGAATTTTATACGTAATTGCCGACAATATCACGCGCCACATATACGCCGCTGGCCGAAGCGTGCGACAGAGAGTGCGTAATGCCGCTGCCGTCACCAATGACATACAGGCCTTTATGGGAGGTTTCCAAATGCGTGTTCAAATCGACTTCCATGTTATAGAACTTGACCTCAACACCGTACAGCAAGGTATCGTCGTTTGCTGTGCCGGGGGCAATTTTGTCCAGCGCATGCAGCATTTCCATAATGCCGTCCAAAATACGCTTGGGCAGAACAAGGCTTAAATCGCCGGGCGTAGCCGAAAGGGTGGGGCGTACGCTGCCCTCTTCAATACGCTTGGTGTTACTGCGTCTGCCGCGGATTAAATCACCGAAGCGCTGTACGATAACACCGCCGCCCAGCATGTTGGAAAGACGCGCAATGCTTTCGCCGTACCCGTTACTGTCCTCAAACGGTTCGGAAAAATGCTTGGATACCAAAAGGGCAAAGTTTGTATTTTCGGTTTGCAGTGAAGTATCCTCATAGCTGTGACCGTTTACGGTGATGATGCCGTTTGTATTTTCGTTTACCACAATACCGTACGGATTCATGCAGAAGGTGCGCACATTATCCTCAAATTTTTCGGTGCGGTATACAATTTTGCTTTCATACAGTTCATCGGTTAAGTGCGAAAAGACAACGGCAGGCAATTCCACGCGGACACCAATGTCAACACGATTGGACTTGGTTTTAATGCCAAGCTTGTGGCAAAGGCTTTCCATCCACTTGCTGCCGCTGCGGCCGACGGAGATGATACATTCACGGCAATCGTAGCTTTCCTTCTCGCAAACAATGCGGTAGCCGTTGTCGGCACATTCAACCGTTTGCACGGGCGTATCAAAATAAAAATCGACCTTGTTTTTTAATTCGTTGTAAAGGTTTTCCAGCACAACAGAGTTAATGTCCGTGCCCAAGTGACGGACAGAAGCATCCAGCAGATTCAGCTTGTTTTGAATACACAGCTTTTTAAATTTAGAACCGGCGGTGGAATACAGCTTGGTTCCTTCGCCGCCATGATGCATGTTAATGTCATCAACATAACGCATCAGGTCTAAGGCGGTATCTTTACCGATGTATTCGTGCAGTGTGCCGCCGAAATTATTGGTGATGTTATATTTTCCGTCCGAAAATGCGCCGGCACCGCCGAAACCGCTCATAATAGAGCAGGTTTTGCAGTTGATGCACGATTTTACGGTTGTTCCGTTAATGGGACAGCGGCGCTTTGAAAGCGCGTGGCCGGCATCAAATACGGCAATTTTTAGTTCGGGGCGCAGTTTGGTCAGCTCATAGGCAGAAAAAATACCGCCCGGACCCGCGCCGACAATTATAATATCATATGTCATGTTAAAATTCTCCTTTTAAGTAGGGTATCAACATTTCTTATTAT
>UQYH01000098.1 GCA_900545185.1 uncultured Eubacteriales bacterium
GAATGCCCACATTGGGCTGCTTGCCGCTGAATCCGATGCGGAGGTATCGCGTTTTCTGGCGGAGATACAGGCTCGGCAAAATCATATGATGAGGTGAAATACAATGAAGCAAGAATCATTGGGACGTGCTAAAACATCAATAGAGATTGAAATTGAAGCGATTCAGGATGCCATGCCGGCTGTTTGCGGTCAGGGTTTTGCCGATGCGGTGGACGTTTTGGCCAACGCAAAACGCGTTATGACCTGTGCCAGCGGCACCTCCGGTATTGCGGCGAAAAAATTTGCACATTCGCTGTGCTGCATTGAAATCGGTGCGCAGTTTATGCCGCCTTGCGAGGCTGTACACGGCGGTTTGGGTGCGCTGAAGGAGGGTGACGCGCTGGTTATGGTATCGCGCGGGGGCAAAACGGCAGAGCTTTTGCCGATTATTGCAGCTTGCAGCGGCCGCGGCGCTAAGCTGATTGCCGTTACGGAAAACATGGAATCCCCCTTGGCTAAAGCGGCCGATGTGATTGTACCGCTGGCCATTCAGCGTGAGAGCGACCCCTGCAACATGATGGCAACCGCCAGCTACGTACAGACAATTGCACTGTTTGACGCGCTCTTATCGGCTTTGATGGAGGAGACGGGCTACAAACGTGAGCAGTTTGCATCCATCCATCCCGGCGGTGCGGTGGGCGCTATGCTGAATCATAAATAAAAGGCATAACGTATCTTTTCTTTTATAACGCTTCGCTAAAGGCGCTGTACCGAGGAATGGCTTGTAGGCATTAGGGAGTCGAACCCGATATGGTTTAAATAGGCTAATTTCTTAAAATACTGCGTTAAAAAGCAGCGCGTTATGTTTCGGCCGAAAAGGCGGCGCAGTTTTTTAAAGCGGATATTTTGGTAAAAGACGGCGATGTTTTGGAGCTGGGCAGAACCAAGATGCGCTTTTTGGAAACACCGGGTCATACCAGAGGGGTGATCTCGCCGTTTTTTGAAACGGAGGAAAACGGAAAGACGTACCGCGTAGGCATGTTCGGCGGTGCCGGTGCCAATACCCTGGTGAGAGAAAGATTTGACTATGACAATTGCAGAGAGGACTACATAAACTCCGTCCACAGGCTTATGGGTGAAAAGGTGGATGTATTTATCGGCAACCACGTGTGGAATAACAATACGGAGGTATTTGGAGAAATTCTCAGAAAAACAGGTGAAAACAAGTTTATTGACAGCAAGCTTTGGACGGACTTTTTGACGTATTGTGAAAAGAGAGCCGTTGAAATTGCCGAAGCCGACCGATAAGCTTATAATTTAAGAGGAGAATGATTATGTATAAAGATTTTAAAATTAAACCGCCGTTTTTTGAAATCGGCCCCAAAGCCTATTTATACGGTGAAGAAATGCTGAAGCTGGCCAAGGTGATTGACAAAACGGCCATGAAATATGATGTGGATATTATTGTAACGCCGCAGTATACCGATATTCGTCTTTTGGCGGATAATACGGAGCGTATTTTGGTGTTTGCACAGCATATGGATTATCTGCCCGTCGGCAAGGGTCTCGGCTCGGTACTGCCGGAGGCAGTAAAGGCAGCCGGTGCAGTGGGCGTTATGCTGAATCATGCCGAAAAGAAGCTGACGCTTGACGCTGTGGAAAAAACAATTGCACGTGCCGATGAGGTTGGTCTGGCCACCATCGTTTGCGCCGATACGGTTGAGGAACTGAAGGCCGTTGCCAAAATGGGACCGAACCTTTTGGTGGCAGAGCCGACCGAGCTGATCGGTACGGGGCAGACCAGTGACGCAAGCTATGTGATTGATACCATTGAAAGCGTCCGTGCCATTAATCCGGATATTATGGTGCTGCAGGGCGCCGGTATTTCTAACGGACAGGATGTTTACAACACAATTAAGCTGGGTGCACAGGCAACCGGTTCAACCAGCGGTATTATTAAAGCAAAAGACCCATACGCCATGGTGGAGGAAATGATTTACAATCTGCGCCGTGCATGGGATGAATTACATTAAAATAATAAAAAATTTTTCAGGAGGTTACAACAATGGAATTTAAAGTGTATCAAAAGGAACTGGAATTACAGTCAAGAGGCTGGATCCCCACATTTCACGATGTATCAAAAGAGGTGCTGGAAATCGTTAAGGCATCCGGCGTTAAAAACGGTACCGTTACCATTGCTTCGCATCACACCACTTGCAGCGTTATGATTCAGGAGTGCTCGCACGATATTGATTCGTTTGACCTGGAATATCTGCAACATGACCTGCTCGATATTATGCGCAAGATGATTCCGGATTTTGCCGAAGAACATCAATACCGTCATCCCGGCCCAATTCATGCACAGTTCGGCCGTTATGTGGATGAACCCGGCGACTTTACAAGCATGAACACAGACGGCCATCTGCGCAGCGTATTCTTTGGCAGAAGCGAAGCCATGACCATTAAGGACGGCGAGCTGGACGGCGGCGAGTTTGCACACATCTACTTTGTAGACTGGGATCATGTTCGTGCTCGTCACAGACAGCTGAACATCACCGTTATGGGTACAACCGAGGACATTGAGGACAGAAAGTGGAATAACGGCGAAACCATTAACACCCTCCGTAAGTACACCGATGAAGAAAAAGCTTACGATGTACATTACACACTGCAACAGGAACGCTAAATACGAAAGAAAACGAAACCTTGCCGAAAACAGTAGAAATTTTGTATCTTTTGTGATATGATAGAATGTATCACATGTGCCTGAACATTAGAGCATTAACGATTGAATAAGCGAGGGAGTTACATATGGATATACACGAAAGAAAACAAAAGATACTGGAACTGATCACAAACGAAGGCAAGGTACGGGTAAATGAGCTGAGCGAGTTGTTCGGCATCTCGGACGTGACCATCCGCATGGATTTGGCGGACCTTGAACAAAAGGGAATGCTTTCACGGATTCACGGCGGTGCCGTCAGCTCGTATAAGCCGTATTACAACATGAGTCTGGCGCAGCGCGCTTCGGCCAACGAGGCCGAAAAAAAAGCCATTGCCGCCTACGTTCGTACCATGATTCACGACAGTGACACCATTATGATGAATGCAGGCAGTACAACGCTGTTTGTGCTGCGCGAGCTGGCAGGACTTAAGGATATTAAAATCGTCACCAATTCGGTATCCATTGCACTGGAAGCAGGCGGAAACCCGAATTTTCATGTGGTACTTTTGGGCGGCAGTGTGAATACGGAATATCAGTTTACCTACGGTGATGATGCCTTGCGTCAGCTTTCGGGCTATTATGCCGACAAGCTGATTTTGTCTGTTGACGGCATCGACGCGGTGCGCGGCCTTTCTACCTATTATCATCAGGAGGCGGAAATTTGCCGCGGCATGCTGAGCCGTTCGGGGATTCAGATTGTGGCGGCCGACTATACCAAGCTGGATCGGGTGGCATTTGCACAAATTGCGCCGATTTCGGCCGTGGATGATATTGTCACCAATGCCAAGGCAGACCGGGAGACTGTGACGAAGTTTAAAAAAGCAAAAGCGAACCTGACTTTGATTGACTAGGCATGAGAGGACTCTCTTTTTTGCCTAAACCCTGTACGGCAGGAGGAATAAAATGAATTTATTGGGAATTGACGTGGGAACAACCTCCATTAAGGCAGCTGTGTTTGATGAAAGCGGCAAGCAGCTTTCGCAAACAACGGTGGATTATACCTTAAAACAGGAAGGGAATATTGTTGAATTTGAAGCAGATGCGTATTGGCAGCTGTGCCGCCGGGCGATTGCCGAGGTAACGGAGGGCATCACCGTCGGGGCGCTTTCTATTGATACGCAGTGCGAAACCATGATTGTAACGGATGAAGAGGGTCGTCCGCTTCGGAACGCCATTGTTTGGCTGGATAACCGTGCCGAAGAAGAGGCTGCGGCCATTTGCGCGCAATTTGGTGAAAAAACGGTTTACGAAGTGACAGGTCAGCCGGAAATTGCGGCAACATGGCCTGCCTGCAAGCTTTTATGGCTGCAAAGACACGAGCCGGAGCTTTGGGCGAAAACCAAAAAGATTTTTTTGCTTGAGGATTACTTGCTTTTTAAAATGACGGGTCAGTTTGTCACCGAAAAAACGCTGCAATCCTCAAGCCTTTATTTTGATATCCGCACGGGCACCTGGTGGCCGGAAATGCTTGCGTTTTTGGGTGTGACGGAGAATATGCTGCCGCGGCTTGCGGACAGCGCCGTACCGATTGGCAGCTTTGATGGTATGACGGTGGTGACGGGCGCGATGGATCAGTGTGCCGGCGCCATCGGTGCAGGCGTTACGCGGCCGGGTATTATGAGTGAAATGACGGGCACAACCATGGTTTTATTTGTGCCGGATACAGAAATTCCGCCGTATGACCCCGGAAGCAAAATTCCCTGCCATTATAATTATGATGGCGGCTATGCCCGTATTTTATGGACAACAACGGCCGGTATGAGCTTGAAGTGGTTTAAAAACAACTTTTGTGAAAGCTTTGACTTTAAGGAACTGGACGAGTTGGCCGAAAGCGTTCCGCCGGGGTGCGACGGGCTTGTGATGCGGCCGCATTTATGCGGTGCAACCATGCCGCGCTACAATCCCAATGCCAAGGGCGCGTTTTACGGCGTAACCTTGCAGCACACGCGCGGCCATTTTGTACGCAGCATTTTAGAGGCGGTGGCTTGCATGCTGAAAAGCAATTTGGATTATTTAAAGATGCCGGCGGAGGAAATCCGTTTGATGGGCGGCGGCGCGAAAAGCCCGCTGTGGTGCCAAATTAAGGCTGATATGACGGGTGTGCGGCTGGTTACGCTTTCTCATGATGAAACAGCATGCCTCGGCTCGGCCATTTTGGCCGGTGTCGGTGCCGGTGTTTTTGAAAATGTACAATCGGCGGCCGAGCGGATTATTGATGTGAAACAAGCATACACACCGCAAAACGTTGATTACAGCCGCACGTATGAAGCGTATACCAAGCTGGACGATTTATTGGATACAATGGAATGAAGCAACAAAACAAGAAAGGGGCAAATATAATGAGTGCAATTAAAATCGGATGGTCAGAAGTCAGCATTACGCCGGATAAGCCTGTTGCTCTGGAGGGACAGTTTGCCGAGCGTATTTCACAATATGTGGAAAAGCCGATTACCGCAACGGCCTTTGCCGTTGAATCGGACACGGAGCAAATGGTGCTTTGCAGCACCGATTTGGTCAGCGTATCCGGCTTTTTCTGCGAAACCGTCCGCGAAAAGTTAAAAGATAACGGCATGGGGCTGGATCCGCTGAAGGTGGTTATCAGTGCGATTCATACCCATACAGGTCCGGGCTATAGGGGACGCAATGTGAATGCAAGCAGCAAATTTGACGGAAAAAGGAACAGTTTTCGCGGCAGCCTTGAAAGCGTTTTGCCGCCCGGAAAAACATATGTGGAAAGCGCCGATGTCAGCGGCAATCAGGATATTGCAAGCCTCGATGAGCTTCTGACGTTTTTAACCGACAGAGTGGCACAGTGTATTTTGGAGGCCTGGAAAAACAGAAAAGCAGGCTCTTTCACTAATGCTTTCGGCCGTGCGGCAGTCGGCATGTGCCGCCGTGCCGCTTACAGCGACGGCAGCGCGCAAATGTGGGGTGATACCAATGCGGCTGTCTTTACCGAACTGGAGGGCGGTAACGATTCCGGTGTAGAGCTTTTGTATGTTTTCGGCGCCAATAAGGAACTGACGGGTATTGTTATTAACATTGCATGCCCGGCACAGTGCGTACAACATCGCTTATTTGTGTCGCCGGATTTCTGGGGCGAGGCCAAAATGCTGCTGCGTGAGCATTTTGGCGAGGATTTGTTTATTTTGCCGCTGTGCGGCGCGGCCGGTGACCAATGTCCCGTCGATTTGGTACGTTGGGTAGAGCCGGAAAGTGATGTGCATGACCCCAATATTACGCGCAAGCATCCCTTAAAACGTAAGGCAGACCCCTCTATGTTCGATATTGCCGGGATGAAAAAAGCCGGCAAACGGATCGCCAATGAAGTTATCGAAGTATATAACGAAGGTCTTGATGATGCACAAGAGGATGTTCCCTTTGAGCACCGCGTTGAAATGATGCAGCTGCCTTTGCGCCGCGCAACGCTGGCGGAGGAAAAAGAAGCGCGTAAGGCCATAGCAGATTATCTGCGCGATAAGCCGGGTGATACGGTTGACTTTAACGATGCGGCTAAGCTTCAAATTTATTTAGGGGTTCTGCGCAGAATTGAATTACAGAATGTAATGGATATTGTGGAAACCGAAATTCATATCATTCGCTTGGGCAGCATTGCCATTGCCAGCAACCCGTTTGAACTGTTTTTGGATTACGGCAATCAAATTAAGGCACGCAGCCACGCCGAGCAGACCTTTTTGATTCAGCTGGCAGCCGGCTGTGAAAGCTATCTGCCTACCGAAAAAGCCGAAAAAGGCGGTCATTACAGTGCCTTTATTGCCAGCGGTGAGGTCGGCCATGTCGGCGGTGACCAGCTGGTGCGTGAAACGCTGAAAAATATTAACGAAATGTTTGCGGAATAAACGAAATGTTTGCAGAATAAAGGAGAATAAAGGAAGTGAAATGATGAGCAGAGCAGCTTTTGTCGGCTTTGGTGAAGTAAACACCCCGGCTGATATTATTGTTCGCAAGTGCGCAAAAGCAGAGCAGGATTTACGTGCGGCAGGGCTTGATTTAGTCAGCGTATATCCTGTGACGGATGATTATGAGGAAAAAGACATCAAAAAAGCGCTGGATGCGCTTTCGGGTCAGCAATTTGATGTTTTAATTGTGTGCATTGCAGGGTGGATTCCCAGTCATGCGGTCATTAAAATTACCGAGCGGTATCGTCATTTACCCATGGTTTTATGGGGCTTGTGCGGCTGGATGGAGGAAGGCCGCCTGGTGACAACGGCCGATCAGGCCGGCACATCGGCGCTGCGGAAAACCTTTGCCGATATGGGCTATACCTTTCAATATGTGTATGACATCATCGGCAAGCCCTCCGGCGCTCAAACGGTGGCAGACTTTGCCGCGGCGGCCTTTGCAGCCAAAAAGCTGCGCAGTGCACGCGTTGGTATGGCAGGCTATCGCGATATGAATTTGTACGGCACGCTGTATGACGGCGGCAGCTTAAAACGTGTGGTCGGCCCCGAAATCGAAACCTTTGAAATGCTGGAAATGAAGCAGCGCTATGACAAGATTACCGATGATGAAAAACGCGCGGTGGTTGACGGCGTTATGCGGAAGTGGACGTTTTTAAAAGAGCCGAACGAGGACAGCATGATGCAGGCGGCCGGGTATTACCTGGCTGTTAAGCAGCTGATTGACGAACGCGGCTACGATGCCGTATCTCTTAAGGATGTAGACGGCATGAAAAAATTGCTGGGCTTTCCGCCGGCGCCGATTCTTTCGTTGCTTTCGGATTGTGCCGGAGTTTCCACCATCCCGGAAAACGACTGCTTGGGCAATGTAACCCAGCTGATGGTTAAGTATTTAACCGGTCAGTGCGGTGCGTATCTTGAATTTTATGAATTTTTCGAGGATCGCGTTCTGGCCGGTGTGCCGGACTACATTCCGGCAGAAATTACCGATGGTGCAACAACCGTTATGCCTGCGGCCTTTGGTGAATTATCCGAAGGACTTTTGAATGTATCAAAGGTGAAAACGGGCAAGCTTACAATGTGCCGCCTGTTTTATGAGAACGGGCAATATTGCATGCATATGGTTACGGGCGAGGGCATTACGCCGCGCAAGTGGGAAGAAGCAGGCTGGACGCAGCCGGCACCGCAGCTTCCGGGTCTTGAAATTCTTTTGGAGGACACGGAGAATTTTGCACAAAATGTCATGTGCCAGCACTATATTATTTCGTATGGAGACAATACGGAAAAAATGAAAAACCTTTGCAAAATTTTGGGGATTCGGGTGCTGTAAAATAACAGCCATATCTGCAAAATAAAAACAGTCCGGCCGATGCGATTGCTTCGGTCGGACTGTTTTGTGTTCGGGCAGCTGTGCATAAAAATTTAGGCATATGGAGTTCGATGCCTATGCCGAAAGGAAAAAATAAAAAGCAGGCAGAAGCGGGTTAGGAAAAAGGTTTATGT
>UQYH01000099.1 GCA_900545185.1 uncultured Eubacteriales bacterium
TCACCGCGCCAGCCCTTTATAGGAGCGGTTTTTGCGGTACACGCCCGCGAAAACCGCATTTTTAAGTCAGAGGGGGACTCCCCTCTGACAACTCCCCAAGTTGGATGGTAATATAGTTTTTCGACAGTCTGACAAAAGCCGTTTAGGCTTTTGAACTTACTTTGTATTTATTATACCACACGAAAAATGCAAATTCAACCGTGCAAACAGTAAAATTATGCCGATTTCGGCAGTTGACAGTATTTGCGTTTCGTGGTACAATTAAAGTTAAAATACAGCTGCTCGACAGCGTGGGAAGTGCGAAAATGCTTACATATATCATAAAAAAATGCATTCAAAATTACGATGCGGTAAAGGATCCGTCCGTGCGCACGGCTTACGGTAAGCTGGCCGGCATTTTGGGCATTCTTTGCAACGCGGTTTTATTTGCCTTAAAGGCTGCGGCCGGGATGCTTTCCGGCTCTATTGCCATTTTGTCCGACGCGTTTAACAACCTGTCCGATATGGGCTCGTCCGTTGTGGCCTTAATCGGTGTAACCGCGGCCGCCCGCCGTGCCGATGCCGAGCATCCCTTCGGCCACGGGCGATATGAATATATTGCCTCGCTGATTGTGTCGTTTCTTATTATGATGGTCGGCTTTGAGCTGCTGCGCGGCTCGATTGACAAAATTCTGCATTACGAGCGCACAACGGCAAGCCTTCTTTCGGTTGCCGTGCTGCTGTTTTCCGTGCTGGTTAAGCTGTGGATGTTCAGCTATAACCGCCGCATCGGCAAAACCATACAATCGGTGGTGATTGCGGCCGCGGCACAGGACAGCTTAAATGACGTGTATGCCACCTCGGCCGTTTTGGCCGCCATGGTTTTGGGACACTGGATTGACGCGCCCATTGACGGCATTATGGGTGTTTGCATATCTGTTTTAATTATGGTTACGGGGTATAAAATCGCACGCGATACCATTACCATTTTGCTGGGTACGCCGCCCGATCCTGCCATGGTGCGGCAGCTGACCGACATTGTGCTGCAGCAGGAGGGTGTTGCGGGCGTGCACGATTTAATTATACACGATTACGGCCCCGGCCGCTGCATGGCCTCCATTCATGCCGAGGTGCCGATTGACGGCGATATTGTGAAGGTGCACGAGATGATTGATGCCACCGAAAAGAAAATACAGCACGACTTGGGTGTGCACATCGTGATTCATATGGATCCGATTGCCGTTGCAGGAGAGCGCATCCGTGCGCTTCGGGAGCAGGTGCAAAAAACCGTGCAGTCCGTGAATCCGTCCTTTGGCATGCATGATTTCAGAATGACGGACGGCGAGCAGAATATTAATCTTATTTTCGATTTGGAGGTGCCCTTTGACGTTGCTCCGGCTGAGCGTGCAGCCGATGTGGACGAAATTAAGGCAAGGCTGAAGAAAATAGACGAGCGTTACAGCGCCGTGATACAAATTGATGATAAGTTTACAAGATAAAAAGCGAAGGCTGTAAACGCGTATGTTTTACTGCCTTCGCTTTTCTTTATCTGTGTTCCCGGTTCAATTTGATTCTATTCCGCAAATGCATATTCGCCCGTAAACAGGGTAACATCATTTGTTTTATCGTAAATCACAAAGGTAAAGGGTCGGTCGGCGCGGAAGGGAATCGGCTCGGCCGGCATGCTGATTGCGCCGGCCAAAACACCCGTCACGGCAGCAGCCTCGGTTTCACGCTCGTTTACATCAATGTAGGTTTTGTGCACCACATCCAAAAGCCGCGTATTCCCCATGGGGTTTGTGCCCGAAAGCATGGGCGAAAAATCGGCCTTTTCTGCCGAAAACGGTGTTTGCATACCCATGTCGCTCAGCACCTGTGTTAACGAGGTTTTAAACGAAAAGGTAAATTTGGGCAGGGTCAGCGCTACGCGCTCTGTGTGCAGCGGTGTTGACCGAATCAGCCGTTCGGGGTGCGCAACCCTGCCCTCGCCCAGCAGTACATACATACTCACCTCAAACGGAACGGATTCGCTTTTTGTCACGTTACCCTTTTCATCAAACGTTTGGCTGCTGCTGCGATAGGGCAGCTCTACAATTTGCACGTCCCCTGCTGCGGCGTAATGCATGTACCCCGTCCGATGCATAAAATCTATGGTTTTTTGTGTGCCGCCGCGTTCATAAAACACATCCGGTGCGGTGGCCTTTTCGTTAAATTCGGTTTGCCATTTGCCCTTAAAATATACGGCGTTCAGCAAAAGAGCCGCAAATTCGGGCTGATCCACAATGCTTGTAATTTTGTTGTTGGTTTTTTCGGCCACCCAGGCATTGGCCAGCCGCACCGCGTTTTGATCCGTCACACGCTGCGAGGTGCCTTTGTAATAGGTCTTAACAACATCTTCGAACGCAGGCTGAAAGCTTTGCGGTGTTTTGCTTTCGTTCAGCCAGATGGAATTGGCAATCGAAAGCTGAATCAAATCGGCCGCGGCGTATTCTTCAATCAGCTTTTGTGCCGACTTGTTATAGTCCGCAAGATTGGAAATGCCGCAGGCCTTTAAAATTTCACTTTGCGTATCGCCTGCCGCACCGTTGGCCGCCATGGCCAGCGCCATGGTAACAGAAAGCGGCGAAACCATATAATTTTCCGTTTGCGGCATGGCGGCGCTCAGCATGTCGGCAAACGAATCCTCCGTCAGCATGGGGCATACACTGCCGCCAATGATGCGCGTTATGGCGGCTGCGTCAAAAGCGCCCGATGCAATCAGCGTTTTGTAAAGCAGCGCGCCATCGGCTGTTTTGGCCGTCAGCGCACTGTAGCACAGGCGTGCACAATCGCTGCGCAAAAGCGGCAGATTTTCATGAACCGCCGATTTTGTGAAGTTATCCAAAAGCAAATCGGCCGCTGCCGCTATATCATAAGCGTTTTCTAACGTAACGCCCGAATACCCCAATGCAGAGAGCAGCATTTTAGTAAATTCGGCGCCCGTCACTGTCCGTTCGGGTGCAAATTCGGTGGCCGATACACCGTTGATCCATCCGTTTTTCCAAAACCGCAAAACAGCGCCCTGCGCCCAACTCCGGTTGTCCGTCATGTCGGCAAAGGGCAATGTGTTTTCCTCACCCCCGTCCCCAACGGCCGGTATCAGCCGATTTAACAAAACCACCGCCTCGGCACGGTTGACCTCGCGTTCAAGCTCCATACCCAAATCCGTACCGCGCATAATGCCCAGCTGTGCCAGTGCGGCTGCGTCTGTTTCGGCAATCGGAATGACTTCGCGCCCAAGGCTTGCGTTTTCTTCGCCTATTGCGGCACAAGGCGCCAATGTGAACGCCGCCGACAGCAGTAAGCTTAAAAATTGTTTCATTATGTAAACCTCCCCGAAAAATAATATCCCTATAAAATTACAGACGTGCAATTGCCCCAAAAAGTTCCATTTTATTCTTTATTGCCGCAATGGCTTGACACAGGCAGAAATTACATATATAATAAAGGGTAAAGGATAGAAAAAAATTGCTGTAATTATGCATAGCGGAGGCAAACCATGAACTTATTGCACATTAAATACGCGGTAGAAGTGGCAGAGGCCGGGTCGATTAATCAGGCGGCAGAAAAGTTGCTGACCGGGCAGCCCAATTTAAGCCGCGCCATTAAAGAACTGGAATCCTCCATCGGCATTACGATTTTTGAACGTTCGGCCAAGGGCATGCGCCTGACATCGGACGGCGAGATTTTTATGAACTATGCCAAAAACATTCTGCGCCAGGTGGACGCGATTGAAGAAGCCTTTAGCAAAGGCATTGTGAACTGCAAGCGGTTCTCACTTGCGGCGCCGCGCGCCGATTACATCGCCGAGGCGTTTGCGCGGTTTTCGTGCGCCCTGCAGCGCGAGACGGATGCCGAGGTATATTACAGCGAAACAAACGCTTACCGCGTGATGAAAAGCATTGTGCAGGAGGATTATCGGCTGGGGATTATCCGCTATGCCAATGAGCATGATAAATACTATAAATCCCTGCTGGAGGAAAAGGGCTTAAATTATGAAATGGTGGCCGAGTTTTCGTATGATCTTTTGATGAGCGCAAACGCGCCGCTGGCCGCCCGAAAGGAAATTAAAGCACAGGATTTAACCGATTGTATTGAGGTGACAGATGCCGACCCGTTTGTTCCGGCCGTATCGGCTGCCGAGGCTAAAAAGGCAAGCAAGGCCGAAACGGCCCGCCGCCGTATTTTTGTGTATGACCGCGCGGTGCGCTATGAGCTTTTAACCGAAAATCCGCATACGTATATGTGGTCATCGGCCGTGCCGCAGGCGCAGCTAAAGCGTTACGGTCTTGTCAAAAAGCCCTGCGCCGATATAAGCAAGGGCTATAAGGACGTTTTGATTTATAAAAAGGATTATCATTTTTCACAGCTGGACACGCTGTTTATAGCGGAGCTGTGTAAGGTAAAACGCACAACCTTTCAAGCGTAGGGGATGTTAAAAAAGTCCAGATCGCAAATCGGCTGCCGTATATGTTGTTACGTCGGCCGATTATTATACATGAACCTCTCGCTTTTTATTTTTTTCCGTAAAACAATGTTCCCACCCGTCGGCCTTCCACAATATCAAACAACGCCGACGGTTTTTTCCGTTTGTAACCACGGTGTCAATTCCCTGCGCCGTGGCTAGGCGTGCCGCGGCCAGCTTGGTGCGCATGCCGCCCGTGCCGCGTCGCGATCCGGCGCCGCCTGCCAAGGCCTCTACCGAAGCGTCAATCTCCGTAATTTCGAAAATCAGCTTTGCGTTTGGGTGCAGGCGTTTATGAACTATTTGCAGTACAGGTAGAGGGCGTGCGCGGCTGTTTTTGTCGCAAATTGTCCCATTTTGTGCAAGGTGCATAAAAGATATTCTGTTCGTTTGTTAAGTTTATTAAATCCGCGTATTGAAAAAAAAGTCGAATCGTTGTATAATAAAAATACACCACAACAAACACAACAACCAAAACTTTTTTTCATTTTCCCTCCTTTATGGTGATAAAGGAAACCTTACGAGAAAAAAGAGCTGTCACCGCAGCTCTTTTTTCTTTTGTCACACTTTGCAAATAAAGCAAAGGGGTTGACAAATTATCGTTTATGCGATATAATGACAGTACAAAAGGCAAGACCGAAAACGGTTATGCCGAGGATTTTTGGGTTAAAAATAACGCCTGCCGTCCAAAGCTATGGCGTTATTTTTTTGTGCAAAAAATGCTTGACAAACTTGGTCTATTATGATAGACTATAGTTAATCTATAATTATAGACCAAAAAAGGAGAATCAATATGGAACCGTTAAAATTATGCGACAGTGACCGTCGGTTTATGCTGCTTGTGTGGGCGCACGAACCGATTCATTCCGCTGCTCTTGTCACGCTTTGCCAAAAGGAGCTGGGGTGGAAAAAATCAACCACCTACACCATGATTAAAAAGCTGTCCCAAAAGGGCTATGTGCAAAACGTCAACAGCACCGTTACGGCGCTGATCCCCCAAGAACAGGTACAGGCCTTTGAAAGCGGCTATGTGGTTGACCAAAGCTTTTCCGGCTCGCTGCCGGCCTTTGTGGCCTCGTTCATCAGCCGGCACCCGTTAAAGGAAAGCGAAATTGAGGCAATACAGCGCCTTTTGGCACGGCATACGGAGGGATCGGTATGATGAGTCGTGTTTTTACTATAGTATTGCAGATGAATTTGACCGCTGCCCTTACGGCTGCGGTACTGCTGCCCGTTAAGGGTCTTATGCGGCGGCTGGGCTGTCCCAAAGGCATAACGTTTTGGCTGTGGGGGATGATTGCGCTGCGGCTGATGTGCCCCGTTTTGCCGCAAACAGAGCTTAGTATTTTCTCTGCAGCCGCACATCTGCCGAACGGCGGCGCAATTTTGCGTTCGGCACTGCTGCCTGCGGCGGTCGGTCGGCAAGGCGGGCAAAACACGGCGCAAGCCGACAGCGCTGCCGCGAAAAACAGCGGAGGGGCGCAACTGTCTGACGCTGTCCCGTCTGCGGCGGACAGTGCAGAATCGGGGCTTGTGCATGTCCTTGGCATTATTTGGCTGTGCGGTACGGCCTGCATGCTGTGCGGCGGCGCGGCGGCCTATTTACGCCTGCGGTATCGGCTGCGGTTTGCCGTGCGGCGCGAAGCAAACATTTGGCAGGCCGAAGGGCTTACAACTTCATTTGTTTTCGGGCTGTGGCATCCTAAAATTTATATTCCCCTGCACATCCCGGCCGAGCAGCTGGATCTTATGCTGCTGCATGAGCGGATGCATGTGAAACGAAAGGATTATATAACCAAGCTTTTGGCCTATGTGCTGTTGAGTCTGCATTGGTGCAATCCCGTGTGCTGGCTGCTTTACAAGCTGTTTGCGGATGATGTGGAATTGTGCTGTGATGAAGCCGTTTTGGCCATGCTTGACCAAACGCGGCAAACAGCCTATGCCGAGGCCTTGTTTTGCGGCGCCTTGCAGGCGGCCGAAGGGTGTGCATCGCCCGAATGGCTCGGCTTTGCAAGCGGCATTGTCAAACGGCGGATTCAAAATGTTATGCGCTATCAAAGCAAATCGACCTTGTGCCACGGTGTAACGCTTTTATTATGCCTTGTATCGATTCTGCCGTTTGCGACAAATGCCGCAGCCGCTCCGCTGCCGATTGCGGCTCCGACCCGTCATGATACATTTCCTGTACAAACACCGCCGCTGTCGCGTGCGGCCGACAAATCGACCGAGACAGATACCGAGGACGAAACAGCCGCACCGAAGGTGACGCTGGAGCCGACGTCTTCCCCTGCTGCGACACCCTCTCCCGGCGCGGTGCGCCCGACGGAAGCGCCGACGGAAACAACAGGCGCAACGGAGGAGGTAACGCCCATTGATGCGGCACAGACCGCTTTGGCGGAACCGTCACACCGTCGGATTGGGCAATTTTCCACCTTGGATGATGGCATAAGCCGCGAGCGGCAGATGACTTGCGGCGCGGACGGAACGCTTTTGCTGCAGCTGCAGATGAATACATCCTGTCTGATGCGTGTTACGGTGTGTGACGCGGCTGACGGCCGAGAGCTTCTGTCCGATATGGTTTTGGCCGACGGTGCAGCCGCGTACACTCTTTCGGATTTGACACCGGGTAAAGCTTATGACGTTTTGCTGCAATCCGCAACAGGCACGGATTGGGCGATTGAAGGCAGCTACAGTATAGAATAACAGACGTATAAAAATTCAGAAAGGAAGGATTGACATGAAAAAAAGACTGCAAATAGTAAGCAGCTTGCTTTGTCTGGCGGCAATGCTCGGCATGGCAAGCCTTGCATGGGCACAAACGCCGGCAGAAGCGCAGCTGCGCGATTTATCCGCCTTTGGCATTATGACAGGTGACGAAAACGGCAATTTAAGGCTGGAGGATACCATTACAAGAGCCGAGGCCGTTAAAATGGTGTGTACGGCAGGCGGCATAAAAGCCGATGCAAACGCACAGGAACAGCCCTTTGATGATGTAACCCAAGCCCATTGGGCATACGGCTATATTTGCGCGGCCAAACAGGCCGACATTGTAAACGGGGACGAGGCAGGTCATTTTAACCCCGAAAGCCGTGTGACGAATGAAGAAATTGTTAAAATGCTGATTTGCCTGCTGGGATATACCCCTCTGACCGAAGCAAGGGGCGGCTACCCGGCCGGATACACGGCGGCGGCCGCACAGATTGGCATCACAGAGGATATGCAATTACCGGTTAATACCCCGGCTGTACGCGGTGATGTTGCCGTTATGTTCAGCCGCGCACTGGATGTACCGCTGATGCGCAGCGCCGAAGATGGCATCTTTTTTGTGGCTGACGGTAAAAACGGCCATCCGTCCGAAACGCTGCGCAGTGCACTTTTGAAAGGTGAGAAATAAACGGACGCTGCGGTTATTTGTTTTAAATGTATTCTATTTTTTGGTAATCTGTAGGGAACGGCCTATGTGCCGTTCCTTTTTAAAATTTTTTTATTCGGCTACCCCTCTTTCACGTTCGGCACAACTTTTAATGTACGTGAATTTTTTTGTTAGGGGGTTCAATAGCAAACCCCCTAACAATCCGCCGAACAGCTCCATCTTGGTGATAAGGTCGGCGGCGTTCTTCTCCT
>UQYH01000100.1 GCA_900545185.1 uncultured Eubacteriales bacterium
AAAGTTACTCTTGAAAGTTTGGCCAAAATCAAATATAATAGTAATGTATATAAATTGAAGAGGTGAAAGGCATGAAATTAAGAACTGTTGAAGACATTCCCGTAAAAGGAAAAAAAGTTTTGGTACGCTGCGATTTTAATGTTCCCATGGATGATAACGGAAATATTACAAATGACAACCGCATTGTCGGTGCGCTGCCTACCATTTCGTATTTGGTAAAACAAGGCGCAAAGGTTATTCTTTGCTCTCACATGGGTCGTCCGAAGGGCGAGTTTAATATGAAATACAGCTTGGCGCCCGTTGCAAAGCGTCTTTCCGAGCTTTTGGGTCAGCCCGTTAAAATGGCTGACGATGTAGTGGGCGAAAGCGCCAAAAGACTGACGGCAAACATGGCAGAAGGCGAAATCGTTCTGCTTGAAAATGTTCGCTTCCACGCTGAAGAGACAAAGAACGACCCTGCTTTTTCAAAGAAGCTGGCCTCTCTTGCCGATGTTTTTGTTAACGATGCGTTCGGTACCGCTCACCGCGCACATTGCTCTACGGCAGGTGTGGCAGATTATCTGCCGGCAGCCGCAGGCTTTTTGATTCAAAAGGAAATTGAAGTTATGGGCGGCGCACTGGAGCATGCCGAGCGTCCCTTTGTTGCCATTTTGGGCGGCGCAAAGGTTAAGGATAAAATCGGCGTTATCAACAACCTGTTAAATAAAGTAGACACCATCATCATCGGCGGCGGCATGGCCTATACCTTTGCCAAGGCTATGGGCGGCAAAATCGGTGATTCGCTGGTCGATGACGAACGTCTTGATTACGCACGTGAGGTTATGGAGCTGGCTAAGCAAAAGGGCGTAGCGCTGCTTTTGCCGACCGATACCGTGATTGCCGACGCATTTGCAAACGACGCTAACCAAAAGGTTTGCAAAACCGGTGAGATTCCGGACGGCTGGGAAGGCCTTGACATCGGCCCCGAAACCACAAAGGCATTTACCGATGCCATTAAAAACGCCAAGACCGTGATTTGGAACGGCCCCATGGGCGTATTCGAATTTGAAAACTTTGCAAAGGGTACCATTGCCATTGCCAAGGCTGTTGCCGAGGCAGACGCCGTTACCATCATCGGCGGCGGTGACAGTGCGGCAGCCGTTACCAATCTGGGCTTTGCCGATAAAATGACCCATATCTCCACCGGCGGCGGCGCCAGCCTGGAATTTTTAGAGGGTATTGTACTCCCCGGCGTGGCTTGCTGCATGGAAAAGGGTCGTGTAACCGTTGCGGCCGGCAACTGGAAGATGAACAAAACCCCGTCTGAAGCCAAGGCCTTGATTGAAGAGCTTGCGCCCCTGGTAAAAGACGCTAAAAACAAAGTCATTGTTTGCCCCACCGCTGTTTGCCTGCCTGCCGTTTTAGAGGCTGCCAAGGGCACAAACATATTGGTTGGTGCACAAAATATGTATTTTGAAGATAAGGGCGCCTTTACCGGCGAAATCAGCGCCGATATGCTGCTTGACTTAGGCGTACAGTACGTCATTTTGGGTCACAGCGAACGCCGCCAGTATTTTGCCGAGACAGACGAGACCGTTAACAAAAAGGTCTTAAAAGCATTTGAAAAGGGTCTTTTGCCCATCATTTGTGTTGGCGAAAGCTTAGAGCAGAGAGAGCAGGGCATTACGGCCGATTTGGTTCGCATGCAGGTTAAAATTGCTTTAAACGGCGTAACCGCAGAGCAGGTTAAAAACGTCATCATCGCTTACGAGCCGATTTGGGCTATCGGTACCGGCAAGACCGCTACCACCGAGCAGGCCGAAGAGGTTTGCAAAACCATCCGTGACTGCGTATGCGAGCTTTACGGCAGCGACGCGGCAGAGGCTGTTACCATTCAGTACGGCGGCAGCGTAAATGCCAAAAACAGCGCAGAGCTGTTTGCACAGCCGGATATTGACGGCGGCCTGGTTGGCGGTGCCAGCTTAAAAGCACAGGACTTTTCCGTAATTGCAAATTCTTAATATGGAGAGCTGCAAAATGAAAAAACCTTTATTACTTTGTATATTAGACGGTTACGGTACCAACCCCGCAACCGAGGGGAACGCCGTTTTTGCGGCTAAAACCCCGAATATGGACGCTTTTATGGCGCAATATCCCCACACCCTGTTAAACGCTTCGGGCATGGCTGTCGGCCTGCCCGAAGGACAAATGGGTAACTCGGAGGTTGGGCACACCAACATGGGTGCCGGTCGCATTGTGTATCAGGAATTAACACGCATCACCAAGTCGATTGATGACGGCGACTTTTTCCAAAACGAGGCATTTTTGGCCGCTGTTGCAAACTGCAAGGCCAAAAACTCGGCGCTGCACATTTTGGGACTGCTCTCTGACGGCGGCGTGCACAGCCATATTAAGCATATTTACGCGCTGGCAGAGCTGGCCAAAAGCGAGGGTCTATCAAAGGTTTATTTCCATTGCTTTTTGGATGGCCGCGACGTGCCGCCAAGCTCCGGCAAGGACTTTGTGGCAGAGCTGAAAGCAAAGCTGGACGCGCTGGGCTGCGGCAAAATTGCCACCGTTATGGGTCGGTATTACGCAATGGATCGTGATAACCGCTGGGAGCGCGTTGAAAAAGCCTATACGGCCATGGCTTTGGGAGTCGGCGAACGCGCCGAAGATCCCGTTGCGGCCGTTGCCAAGTCATACGAAGCGGATGTGACGGATGAATTTGTCATCCCCGTTGTTGTGACGGAAAACAATGCGCCCGTCGGTGTTGTGGCCGAGGGTGACAGCATGATTTTTGCCAACTTCCGCCCCGACCGTGCGCGTGAAATTACGCGCTGCTTTGTCGATCCCGAATTTTCGGGCTTTGCACGTGAATATATGCCCGTGCACTATGTGTGCATGACGCAATATGATAAAACCATGCCGAATGTGGACGTGGCCTTTAAGCCCGAAGCGCTGACCAACACGTTGGGCGAATACCTTTCCAAAAACGGCCTTTCGCAGCTGCGGATTGCCGAAACGGAAAAATATGCACATGTCACGTTCTTCTTTAACGGCGGCGTTGAAGCACCGTACGAAGGAGAGGATCGCGCGCTGATTGCCTCCCCCAAGGTGGCAACTTACGACTTAAAGCCCGAAATGAGTGCGTATGAAGTGACCGAAGAGGCGCTCAGCCGCATCGAATCCGGCAAATATGACGTGATTATTTTAAACTTTGCAAACTGTGATATGGTTGGCCATACCGGCGTATTTTCGGCGGCGGTTAAAGCTGTTGAAGCGGTGGATGAATGTATGGGTAAGGTTGTCGATGCGGTACTCGCCCGCGGCGGCGCGGCCTTTATCACGGCCGACCACGGCAATGCCGACCAAATGGTTGACCCTGCAAACGGCGAGCCGTTTACGGCACACACCACCTTCCCGGTTCCGTTTATCACGGCAGGCCTTGATAAGCCCCTGCGTGAGGGCGGCTGCCTGGCCGATATTGCACCGACCATGCTGCAGGTTTTAGGACTTACCCAACCCGGCGAAATGACAGGCAAGAGCCTGATTATTTAATTAATTTTTACAGGAGGAAGTACACCATGAAACAATACATTGAGATCATCGATGTAGTCGCAAGAGAAATTTTGGATTCCAGAGGCAACCCGACCGTTGAGGTTGAGGTTTATACAGAGGATGGCTATGTTGGCCGCGCATCTGTGCCCTCCGGCGCTTCTACCGGCGCGTTTGAAGCTGTTGAGCTGCGTGACGGCGACAAGAGCAAATACCTGGGCAAAGGCGTAACCAAGGCTGTTGACAACGTAAACGGCGAAATCGCCGAGGCCGTTATCGGCATGAACGTTTTGGATCAGATTGCCATCGACCGCACCATGATTGAGCTGGACGGCACCCCCAACAAGGGTCGTTTGGGCGCAAACGCTATTTTGGGCGTATCACTCGCCTGCGCCAAGGCTGCTGCCGAAGCGCTGGGCATGAGCCTTTATAACTACATCGGCGGCTGCAATGCCAAAACCTTCCCCGTTCCGATGATGAACATCATCAACGGCGGTAAGCATGCCGATAACAGCGTAAACATTCAGGAATTTATGATTATGCCTGTCGGCGCTGCCTCGTTCCGTGAAGCGCTGAGAATGTGCGCCGAAGTGTTCCATAACTTAAAGAGCGTTTTAAAAGGCAAGGGCTACAGCACCGCTGTTGGTGACGAAGGCGGCTTTGCTCCGAACTTAAAGAGCGATGAAGAAGCCATTCAGGTAATTATTGAAGCTATTGAAAAAGCAGGCTTTAAGCCCGGCGACGACTTTAGAATTGCCATTGATGCCGCTGCAACCGAAATGTTTGACGAAGCTAAGAAAATCGGTAAGGACGGCTACTATTTCTGGAAGACCGACATTTTCATGACACGTGACGAAATTGTTACCTTCTGGGAAGATTTGGCCAAGAAGTACCCGATTATCTCTTTGGAAGACGGCGTTGCCGAGGAAGACTGGGACGGCTGGAAGATTTTGACCGACAAGCTGGGTGACAAGATTCAGCTGGTTGGCGATGACCTGTTTGTTACCAACACCGAGCGCTTAAAGAAGGGTATTGAGCTGGGCGTTGCCAACTCTATTTTGATTAAGGTTAACCAAATCGGTACCTTAACCGAAACCTTGGAAGCAATTGAAATGGCTAACCGTGCCGGTTACACCGCTGTTACATCGCACAGAAGCGGTGAAACAGAGGATGCCACCATTGCCGATATTGCCGTTGCAACCAACTCCGGCCAGATTAAGACCGGTGCTCCTTCCAGAACCGACCGTGTGGCTAAGTACAATCAGCTGCTGAGAATTGAGGAAGAGCTGGGCGATATTGCATACTATCCCGGTATTAACGCTTGGTTTAACTTAAAGAATAAATAAGCCTTGTAAAAGGTATGCCCCTTTTCACCGCAGCTGCGCGTGAAAAGGGGCTTTTATCAATATTTACATCAGCCGACTTACGTTCGGACACAAAATCAAAAAAGGAGACTGTACGGCATGCGAACAAGATTTTTACGTTTTCCCGAAGGAAAGGGCAAGGCCGTTACACTCAGCTATGATGACGGCTGCAAAACAGACCTTCGTTTATCCGATACCATCACCGCACACGGTTTAAAATGTACGTTTAACATAAACGCAAATCCGCAGCTTACGGACGATGAATTGCAGGCTTATGTGCTCGATCGCGGTCACGAAATTGCCGTACACGGCGAAAAGCACAGCGCGCCGGGGCTGCTGCGCCCGATTGAAGGGATTCGGGAAATGCTGAACGGCCGCCTTGCGCTTGAGAAAAAGTTTCATACCATTATCCGCGGCTGCGCTTACCCCGATACGGGCATTACCAAATTTGTAAACGGCGCAAGCTACGAATCCATCCGAAATTACATGCAAGATTTGGATATTGTCTATGCCCGTACTCTGGGCGGCGATAATAACGGCTTTATGCTGCCGACCGATTTTTATGCCTGGATGCCCACGGCACACCATACAAATCCGGCCGTTTTGGATTATATTGATGAATTTTTGGCTGTCGATTTATCCGCAAACGTATACCACACAAGGCGCATGCCCAGATTGTTCTACTTGTGGGGTCACAGCTTTGAATTTGAAAATGACGGCAATTGGGGGCTTTTGGACACCATTTGTGAAAAAATCGGCGGTAAGGACGATATTTGGTATGCAACCAACATGGAGATTTATGCGTACATTCAGGCGTACAACGCGCTTGTTTTCAGCGCGGATTCGCACCTGATTTATAATCCCACCCTGATGACCGTTTGGTTCGATGCCGATGGCAAGCTGTATTGCGTTCACCCCGGCGAGACCATTGAAGCGGAGTAAAGCTCACCCGACAGCCTTGTTAGACAGAACGGCAACACAATACAAACAAAAAGGAATGACCCCTGTTTAAGTTCGGGTTCATTCCTTTTTTGTCTAATTTGCCTCTGCACGGCTTAGGCATTAGGGAGTCGAACCCGATATGGTTTAAATAGGCTAATTTCTTAAAATACTGCGTTAAAAAGCAGCGCTATACGTCAGTATGACCTCTGCTTTTTGCCTTGTCTTTTAAAAAATTTTCTCTATTTAAACTCTCCGACCTTCCATTTAGAAAAATTATTTGCATTTTCGGTGCGGAGGACGAAGGAAGGCTGTCGCCTTGCGAGGACGACAAGCCGGAAGGGCTTTAATTTTTCAAATGAAAGGCATATGGGGTTCGATTCCCTAATGCCTAGGCATTAGAGAGTCGTTAGGTACGTGCAGAGGGGCGAATGGCCGCCTCCAGCAAAAACGCACCGTCCGTTTGCAGCATTTCATCCAGCGCCGCCGCAATGTCGCGGTCATTATCCAGCCGCCGCGACGGAATGGCATAAGCCGCCGCCAGCTTGCAGTAATCGGGGTATGCGCCCAAATGCACATGCGGCGTACGCGCCGAAACACGCTCGGCCTCCCGTACCAGTCCCAAACAGTTGTTTTTAAACACAATCATTTTAATCGGCGCACGATTTTCCATCATGGCGGCCAGTTCGGCAAAGGCCATTTGAAAGCTGCCGTCCCCCTCTATGGCGATAACGGTTTTGTGCGGCGCATAAATTTTGGCGCCGATGGCCGCAGGCAGCCCGTACCCCATGGTGCCGAAGCCGCCGGAGGTTAAAAAAACATCGCCCGGCATAAAGCGAAAATAACGGCTTGTCCAAATTTGGTTCTGCCCCACCTCCGTGCTCAGCACAACGGGGACGGAAAGCTTTTGGCGCAAGGCCGCAAACAGCCGTTCGGGGGATACATACTTAGAAGCTGCCGCCTCACACGGGGTTATCTTCGGGGTTTGTATCCATTGCGGCAGGGGCGCCGTAAACTGTGCCGCAAGCAGCGGCAAAAACGCCTTGCAGTCGGCACAAACCGCCAAATCGGCCGGGCAGTTTTTTTGAATCTCGGCCGGATCAATATCAATATGCAGCACCGCGGCACGTGCAGCCAGCTTGGCAGGCTGCGGCACGGTGCGCTCCGTAATGCGCGACCCGATAAACAAAATACAGTCCGCGCGATCAAAGGCCTCCCTTGCCGCCAAAGTACCGTGGATGCCCGTCATACCGCAAAACTGCGGAAAATCGGAGGGCAAGGCCGAAAGACCCATCATGGTACAAACAGAGGGCAGGCCGCTTGCCGCCAAAAACCGTACCAGCTCATGCTGCGCACCGCCGCTGACAACACCGCCGCCAAACACCGCCAGCGGCCGCTCGGCACGGCGCAAACGGTCTGCAAAGGCAGCCGCATCCTCCGCACGGGGCGCGTCCGGCAGCCGATAGCCGCAAAGGTGCGGCGGCTGCGGAGAGAACCAATCTATTTTTGTTTTTAACACATCAAAGGGTAAATCGATCACCACAGGGCCGGGACGGCCGCTTGCGGCAATGTAGAACGCATCGTTTACAATCTGAGGCAAATCGGCCGCATGCTTCACCAGGTAATTGTGCTTGGTAACGGGCGTTGTCACGCCGGTTGTATCAACCTCCTGAAACGCGTCCGTTCCCACCTGTGCCGAAGCCACCTGCGCCGTTATGGCAATCAGGGGCACCGAATCCATATAGGCATTGGCCACGGCCGTCAGCAAATTGGTTGCGCCGGGGCCGGAGGTTGCCAAGCACACGCCGGGCTTGCCCGTGGTGCGAAAGCTGGCCGCCGCCATATGCGCCGCGCCCTGCTCCGTCCGCGCCAAAATATGCCGCAGGCCGCCTTCTTTTTGCAGGGCGGCATAAACGGGCGAAAGCGCCGCACCGGGATAGCCGAACAGTATCTCCGTTCCGTTTTGTTTTAATGTGCGCAGAAGCGCCTGCGCGGCGGTTATTTGCATACAATCACCCGATCTTTTCTTGCGTCAGTCAGTCTACATGTAATTGTAACAATATTTTCGGCATTTGTCAAATTTTCGAGGGGATTCCGCAAAAAAATGTAAGGCCGAAAAATTTCAAAAAAGCTGTAATTATAACGAATTTCACCCAAAAAAGCAGTATATTTTACTTGTTTTTTGTG
>UQYH01000101.1 GCA_900545185.1 uncultured Eubacteriales bacterium
TACATCGGTGACTGGAGTTCAGACGTGTGCTCTTCCGATCTACCATGAAAACGTTTAATATTATGTTGAGCTCGATTAACGATGTTAAGAATTTTGTAAACATTGTAAATAAGTATAACTTTGATGTTGATTTAACATCAGGCCGTTATGTTGTTGATGCAAAATCCATCATGGGCATTTTCAGCCTGGATTTGAGCAAACCCATTAAGGTTGAGGTTCATGCTGATGATGCCGATGCTTTGATTGATGAGTTAAAGCCCTTTATGGAAGCGTAATTTTAAAATTATTATGACGTTTTAAAGGTCGGGAAGCCGCAAAGGTTTTTCCCGGCTTTTTATTTTTGCTGTTTTGGTTGCTTAAACGGATGCCGTGTGTTATAATTGATATAGATTTTTGACCCGATTGTTTAAATTTTAAAGGTATAAATCGGAAAAGAGGGACGCAATGAAAAAAATACGAATCATTTCGCTTTTGTTGTGCCTTTGTTTTGTACCGTTTGTTGGTGTGCAGGCAGAGGAGAGCCTTACGGATTTGCTGCAAAAGAGCGCGGCATATATACAAAAAGCCGTGCCGCAGCCTGCTGTTTCGTCCATCGGCGGCGAATGGGCGGTTTTGGGCTTGGCAAGATCGGGCGCCGCAGTGCCGCAGGCATATTTTGATGACTATTACACAACGGCGGCACAATATGTAAAAGAGCGCGGCGGTGTATTGCATAAGGTGAAATATACGGAATATGCCCGTGTTGCGCTTGCTGTAAGCGCAATCGGCAAAAATCCCGAAGATGTGGCAGGCTATAATCTTTTAATGCCGCTTGCAGATTATGACGCGACCTTAAAGCAAGGGTTAAACGGCCCTGTTTGGGCGCTGATGGCGCTGGATTGCAAAGCGTATGCAATGCCGCAAAATCAAACGGCTTCGCGGCAGGCAAGTCGCGAAGCTTATGTAGAGTACATTTTGTCGCGGCAAAAAGCGGATGGCGGCTGGTCACTGACGGAACAGGGCGATTCGGATGTTGATATAACGGCGATGGCGCTTTGCGCGCTTTCAAAATATGACCGCCTGGCAGCCGTTCGAGTGGCATCGGATGCTGCCCTTGCATATATATCGGCCGTGCAGAACGATGAGGGCGGTTTTGTAAGTGGAGGCCAGGATAATGCCGAGAGTGCGGCACAGGTGCTGACGGCGCTTTGTGAACTGAACATCCCCGTGACGGACGCACGGTTTGTGAAAAACGGTCATACGGTTTTGAATGCGTTGATGCGTTTTTATTGCGCGGATGGCAGCTTTTTGCACACGCAAACGGGGGACGGCGCCACGCAGATGGCCACAGAGCAGGGTTTTTACGCGCTTGCGGCCTATGCACGGCGGCAAAACAATGAAAATTCGCTTTATGATATGCGTGACGCGAAGCAGCAACAATCGGAACCGCAAGGCGAAACCATCGGTTTGCTGCAGAAACATGCGGACGTTCAAAAACAATCGGTTCTTTCTCTTAAAACATTTGAGGATATACAGGGTCACAGCGCTCAAGAACAAATTGAAGCGTTGGCCGCACGCGGCATCATTAACGGCAAAAGCGAAACCGCGTTTGAACCGGATGCCGAGGTGACTCGTGCCGAATTTGCGGCGCTGGTGACGAAAAGCCTGGGGCTTTTGCAGCCCGGCAGCCAGGTTTTTGCAGATGTAACACCCGAAAATTGGTTTTTTAATGCCGTTATGACGGCACAAGGCTATGGTATCGTAAACGGCGTTTCGGCAACGGAGTTTTGTCCGCAACGGGGCATTACCAAAGAGGAAGCCGCCGTGATGGTCAGCCGTGCGGCGACGCTTTGCGGCGTTTTAAACAATACGGCAGTGGATGCGCGTGATGTTCTGGCAGCCTTTACGGATTATGTGACCATCAGCCAATGGGCGCAAAAGGACATGGCGTTTTGTTACGAGAGCAAAATTCTTTCGGATGATGCGCTTTTAGCAGAGCCGCAAAAGAAGTGTACACGCGCCGAAATTGCCGTCATGCTGTATCAATTGCTGGATTTGGCAAAGCTTTTATAGGAGAGAAACCATGAAACGATATGCAAAGCAAATCAGTATCGGTGTTTGCGTCATTGCGGTTTTATGCCTGGTGTATTGGTGGGGCGGCAATGCGCCGAGTCTGCGCGGATGGCAGACAAAACGCAGCGCACCGCCGATGACGGACACTGCCCCGGATGCGTCGGCCGAATCGGACAAGCCGAAGCAGGCAGAAGAAAGTGAGCAGCCGCAAGCAAACGAACAGACGGAAAAGGCCGATAAAAAAGCTGATGACGGAGAAAAATCAACGCAGAAAGCAGCACAATCAGCGGTAGAGAACGGGCAAGCTCTGCCGAAGGGAAAAAATCAACCGTCAGAGGACAGATTGCCACCCGAATTAAAGGGTGAGACTTTACAACCCCCCAAAAAGAGCGATACGCCGCTAGAGTGTACGGTATCCATTCGGTGCGATACCGTTTTGCGGCATATGGATTGGCTTGCCCCCGAAAAGCATGGACTTGTGCCGCGTGACGGTGTTATTTTGGCAGAGCAAACCGTAACGTTTTACGAGGGTGAAAGCGTGTTTAACCTGCTGCTGCGCGAGACAAAAAAACATAAAATTCATATGGAATTTGTGAATACGCCGATTTATAAAAGTGCTTACATAGAGGGCATTGCCAATTTATATGAATTTGACTGCGGTGAGCTTTCCGGCTGGATGTATCGCGTAAACGGAGAGTTTCCCAATTACGGCTGCTCGCGCTATATTCTGCACGAAGGTGATCGGGTGGAATGGGTTTATACCTGTGATTTGGGTGCAGATGTGGGCGGCGCGGCAAACGGCGGAGGGCAAAGGGATGAATGAATTTGCGCGTTGCCATCCGCTGGTTAACTTTTTTTATTTTGCGTTTGTCATTGGTTTTTCCATGTTTTTTATGCATCCGATTTGTTTGGCGATCAGCCTTTCGGCCGGCGCTGTCTATGCCGTGTTGCTTGGCGGCAAAAAAACCGTACGCATGCAGCTTATGTACCTTTTGCCGCTTGTTTTACTTATGGTCGTTATGAACGGTGCGATTAACCATAGGGGCGCGACAATTTTATGCTATCTGCTGAGCGGCAATCCGCTTACGCTGGAATCTGTTCTTTACGGCATAGCGGCAGCCGGCATGCTGGCCGCCGTTGTTTGCCATTTCAGCTGCTTGCATCATATTATGACGAGTGATAAGCTGCTGTATTTGTTTGGAAGAATCCTGCCGTCTTTATCGCTTGTGTTTTCGATGGTCTTGCGCTTTGTACCCAGGCTTTCGGCAGAACTGAAAGAGGTGCGCGCGGCGCAAAAATGCATCGGACGGGATGTGACGGACGGGCGGTTTTTGCAAAAAATGAAAAACGGGATGAAAATTTTTTCGGTTATGTTAAGCCGCAGCTTGGAAAATGCGCCGATCACAGCCGACAGCATGAAAAGCCGTGGGTTTGGACTGCCGCACAGAACGGCCTATACCTGCTTTGTGTTCGATGCAAGGGATGCCAAAATGCTGGCGGTGGTGCTGTGTGCGACGGCTTATATTCTGGCAGGCAGCCTGCGCGGCGCGCTTACCTTCACATACTTTCCCACGGTGAGCGGCTTTGTGTGCAATGCGTATACAATCAGCCTTATGCTGGCCTATGCGGTGCTGTGCTTTTTGCCGATTGGGTTTGAACTGAGGGAGGTGATTCGATGGAAGAAATTACAATCCAAAATGTAACGTTTACATATCCGCAAATGAATCAACCGGCGCTGCGCAATGTTTCCTGTACGATTGAAGAGGGTGCGTTTGTGGTGCTGTGCGGTCAATCCGGCTGCGGTAAAACAACGCTTTTGCGGCTGTTAAAACCTGCTTTGGCACCGCACGGCACAGGGGACGGAACGATTTTGTATCGGGGCCGGGAGATACAGTCGCTTTCGCTGCGCGAGCAAGCGGAAACGCTTGGTTTTGTGCAGCAAGACCCGGAGCTGTCACTTGTGTGTGATAAGGTTTGGCACGAGTTGGCCTTCGGACCGGAAAGTTTGGGACTTAAAAATAGCGAGATTCGGGCACGGGTTGCGGAAATGGCATCGTTTTTCGGTATTGAAGATTGGTTCCATAAGTCGGTTGCAACGCTTTCGGGCGGCCAAAAACAGTTGCTGCATTTAGCATCGGTCATGGTTATGCGCCCTTCTGTTTTGCTGCTGGATGAACCGACAGCACAGCTTGACCCGATAGCGGCGCATGACTTTTTGGAAACACTTTATCAAATGAATCGGGAATTGGGCACCACAGTGATTCTTTCGGAGCATCGGCTGGAAGAAGCGCTGCCGCTTGCCGACTATGTGATTGTTCTTGATAACGGAGAGGTTGTAACACAGGGTACACCGCAGGAAACAGGGTGCGTGCTGCACGAAAAGAGACACGAAATGTTTGCGGCTCTGCCCACCCCCATGCGGCTGTATTATACCGTACCGAATGGCCGAGACTGCCCCTTGACGGTGCGCGAAGGAAGAAGCTGGCTATCGTCCATGCATCCGCAAAACGTTGCGGCAGAAAGGGAAGAGGAGCGAGCCGCAAACAAGGATGTACTGCTGAACGCGCAGGAGATATGGTTTCGGTACGAAAAAAAAGAAGCTGATGTTGTCAGCGGCCTGTCGCTAACGCTGCACAAAGGAGAATTGTATGCGCTGATGGGCGGCAACGGTACGGGAAAATCGACAGTACTTTCGGTTTTAATGGGGCTGCGCCGTCCGTATCGCGGCCGTGTGGTGACAAAAAGCGGCAACAAAATATCGGCCTTGCCGCAGAATCCGCAAAGCCTTTTTTCGCGCAAAACTGTTTGGCTGGAACTTTGCGATGTGGCGGCACAAAGCGGATTGCCGCAGGCAGAAGCAGAAAAAAATGTGTGTGACATGCTGGCGTTTTGCGAATTGCAGGAGCTGTCCGACAGGCATCCGTTTGATCTTTCGGGCGGTGAACAGCAACGCTTGGCGTTGGCGATGGTGCTTTTGTGCAGGCCTGATATTTTGCTGCTGGATGAACCGACAAAAGGGCTGGATGTGTATTTTAAACAAAAGCTGGCAACGCTTTTAAAAAGCTTGCAGCACAAGGGCATGGCTGTTTTAATGGTCTCGCATGATGTTGAATTTTGTGCGCAATATGCCGATTGCTGCGGCCTGATGTTTGACGGACGGATTGTATCGGAAGGTGCGCCGCGCACCTTTTTCGGTGAAAAATATTTTTATACAACGGCTGCGGCGCGCATGGCAAACGGCATTGTGCAAAACGCAGTGCTGGAGGCAGATTTGATCCGTGCGCTGGGTGCCGATCCTTTGCCGAAGCAAGAGCCGAAGCCGAACGACGCACACGTCAAAAACGATGCGACGACTGCGGAAAATTTGCCTGCCCCGAAAACAGCGCAAAAAAAGCGGTCTAAGCTGCAACTTGTTTTGGGGGCGGTCTTTGGTCTTTTGTTCTTCGTCACGCTTGTTTTTATGCTAAAATCATCGGCACCTGCCGATGAGAAAATTTTTGAACAGCTTTTATCGGTTGCCTTTTTATCGGTTGCGGCGGTTTGCCTGTTGCCGCAAAAGGAAGCTTCCATCCATAGTGTAAAGCGGACGGCGCACAAGCGAAACATCAGCAAACGTACACTTGCGGCAAGCATGATCAGCCTGGCCATGATACCGCTGACCGTTCTGTTCGGTGTGTATGTGTTGGAGGACAAAAAGTATTACTTTATCAGCTTGCTTGTTATTTTAGAAGGTATGCTGCCGTTTTTGCTGATTTTTGAGGGACGAAAGCCGCAAGCGCGTGAGCTTGTACTTATCAGTGTTTTGTGCGCTGTCGGTGTTGCGGGGCGCGCGGCCTTTGCGGCGTTGCCGCAGTTTAAGCCTGTGGCGGCTCTGGTGATTATCACAGGTGTTTGCTTTGGCGGAGAAGCAGGCTTTTTGGTTGGTGCCGTAACAGCGTTTGTCTCTAACTTTTATTTTGGCCAGGGGCCGTTAACACCGTGGCAGATGTTTGCCTTTGGTCTTATCGGATGTTTGGCAGGCCTCTTATTTCAAAAAGGGCTACTTAAAAAGAATAAAATATCACTCAGCATATTCGGTTTTGTTGTAACGCTGGTGCTGTATGGGGGTATTATGAACACGTCTATGGTTATTTTATATGAACCGCAGCCGACAATTTCACTTGTTTTGGCTTCGTGTGCCGTGGGCTTTCCGTTCGATTTGGTGCATGCGGTATCAACGGTGTTCTTTTTGTGGTTTGCAGGGGATGCGATGTGTGAGAAGCTGGAGCGTGTTAAGGTGAAGTACGGATTATACGAAAGATAGAAATAGCATAATAAGCAAAAGAAGGGGGCTGCCGCAGCATTTTTCGGCAGCCCTCTTTTAAGGAGAGAGTATGAATTTATCAAACGTAAGAGATATTACCAGTTAAACCAGTTAAAGAAGTCAGAAGGAATTTGCTGCTGGCCTTGGTTCGGCTGCTGCTGTTCCTGACTGTTTTGTTCTTGTTCTTTTTGTTCCTGTGTTTCGGGTTTTTCTTCCAGCAGGGTTAAATCTGTTTCAATGGTTTTACCGCTGCGGCTTAATTTAACCTTAATGGTATCGCCAACCTTGTGCTGATCGCGGATTTCGTTAATATCATCAATGGTTTCGATTTTTTGACCGTCAAATTCGGTAATGACATCGCCTACCTGAATCCCGGCACGCTCTGCTGCGCCGAAAGCGGTTACGGTTCTTACATACACGCCAATCGGCAAATCGTTAGCCTTTGCAATGGCTTTGGTGACGGTTTGACCGCCGATGCCTACCAGCGGACGGCCGGTTACATAGCCGTTTTGCATAATGGATTCGATGACGGGTTTTGCTTCGTTAATCGGAATGGCAAAGCCAAGGCCTTCTACATCGTACCCTGTGGATTTGGCGGTGTTAATGCCGATGACCTGCCCCTTCATATTCAACAGTGCGCCGCCGGAGTTACCGGGGTTGATGGCGGCATCGGTTTGCAGCATGGTCATTTGTTTACCGTCTATTACCATAGAACGGTTGATGGCGCTGATATAGCCAACCGTCAGTGTGCCGGCCAGTTCTTCACGCAGGGGGTTACCGATGGCAAGCGCCATATCGCCCACGCGGATGTCGGAGGAATCGCCCAGCTCGGCATAAGGCAGTTCCTGATCGCCGTCTACCTTTAAAACAGCCAGATCGGTACGGGAATCGCTGCCGACAACCTTTGCATCGAAACTTTGACCTGCAATGGTTTGCACCTTAATGCTGACGGCACCATCGATTACATGATTGTTTGTTACAATGTAACCGTCGCTGCGAATCACAATGCCGGAGCCGCTGCTCATTGTCTCCTGCGATTGAATGTAACCGCCGCTTTGCAGGGTGCTTAAAATGCTGACGACGGCCGGCGAAGCTTTGTCATATACCTCCGGGATGGAAAGGCCGGAGCCGGAGGAACTGTTTACGGCGTTTTGAATGACGCTGTTTTCACCTTTGGTGTTTACGGCGCTTTCACCTGCTGTTTGCGTCGGCAACAGCGGCTGTGCGGATTTTGCGCCGCTAAAGGAGAAAGAAAAAGCCGTCAGGCAAATGCCGCAGGTGACAAGCGAACTGATGACAGCTGCCACAACAGGATTTTTAAAGAACAGCCGTGAACGCTTTACGCGCGGTTTGGATATGGAAAGCGCCTTATCCTTC
>UQYH01000102.1 GCA_900545185.1 uncultured Eubacteriales bacterium
AAACGGGGCATATGCCCCGTTTGGGTTCAGTTTGTCCGTTCTGAATCTTTTTTTCCTATCCTTTCATACAAAAGAGACTGCAAAGCAACAAGCTTTGCAGTCTCTTTTTATATTCCTCTTATTCTCTTAGTCTTCCCCTTCCGATTCGACCTTCTTTTTAATGGCAGCCGTTAAGTTCAGCTTTCTGTCGTCTAAATAATCCTCGGCCAGCATTTGGATGGCCGCAATCATCGGCACACCGAAAATCATGCCCCAAATACCGAACAGGCCGCCGAATACAACAATGGCAAACACAACCCAAAACGGCGTTACGCCCACCGATCCGCCCAAAATTTTCGGTCCCAGCCAAATACCGTCAAACTGCTGCAAAGCCAAAATAAAAAGTGATGTCCAAACAGCGGCGTAAATATCCTTGACCAACAGTGTAATCAAAACAACGGGCACCGCGCCGATAATCGGGCCGAAATACGGAATCATGTTAAACAGCATAATGGTAATGCCCAAAAGTGCCGGGAACGGCACACCCAAAAAGTAAAAGCCCACAATGGCCATACCGCCGATGATTAACGAATCGATCATTTTACCGAAAAAGAATTTATAAAAAATGGTGCTGATGCGGCTGACGTATGCGCCGACTGTATCCATGGTGCTCTCTTTCATAAACAGGCCGAAAAACACGCGGACAATGCGAAACAGCGAATCGCGCTCCAAAAGCGTATAGGCACAAACCACAATCCCCATAAACCAAGAACTGAGCGCGCCGGTAAAGCCCTTAACGCCTTCCACATAGCCCCAGGCATCCTGCATAAACAATCCCTGCATCAAATTTTTCATGTTAAAGCTTTCAATGCTTTCTTTTAACTGGAACGATTCCAGCATGCCGCCCTCGGCTGTCAGCTTTTCTGCAAACTGTCCCAACTGATTCACATAATCGGGAATCCGCTTTAAAAAGTCGGCCATACTGACGGACAGCCGCGGTAAAATGACCCCGATAGCTATCAGCACAATGGCAATAAACCCGAAATAAACCGTTAATATAGAGATGGTTTTTTTGCGTTTTAAAATGCCCGGTCGTTTGCACCCGGCAAGCTTCGCTTCTAATCTGAGCGTGGCAGGATATAGAAAAAAAGCCAGAATAAAGCCGATGGTAAACGGCGTTAACAGTCCGACAAAGCCATACAGCGCCTCTGCAATGCGCGAAAGGTTATCAAACGTTTTGTAAACTGTGATAAGCGCCACGCCAAACAAAAAAGCGCCCAGCCATTTTTTCCAATAAAAATCCTTTTTATCCAATCTTTTCCCTCCCTTTTAAGGTATGCTCAAGCACGTGTACAATATAATAAGCCCAATGGCTTTTCATCTTTGCATATTTTATGCGTGCAGCCACCTGTATATTTCTTCATCGGTAAATGTGTCAGTCCATACATCGTGACCAAATCCCTTTTTTATAATGAGTTTTGCATTTCCGCCGGATTCATTTATACTTCGAACCATGATTTCACTCTCACGGCAAAGCACAACCCCGTCTTCATCTCCATGAACGGCAATCACCGGGGTTTTTACATTGCCTCCTGCCCAGTATAAACCGCCGCCGCAGCATATAACAGCTTTATAAAACAGTTCCGAATGTAAAACCAGCAGCAGCCAGCCGGTGTATCCGCCCATGCTTGAGCCTGTGAGAGAAAGACGTTTTGCATCAACATACGGCTTATCTTCAATATACTTGATAAACCGAACCAAATGATTGAAATTTTCAAACCACATATAATCATCACAGCTTGGCGCGACAATGATAAAATCCATATCCTCCGGCATCCTTTCGCGTCTTACGGGGCATTTCTGTATAACATAATCAACTCCCATTCGCACCATACCCATGCCGTGCAGATAAAGTATGACGGGATATTTCTTATTTGTATCAAAATTGCGCGGATAGTCAACGACATAGTTTAAGACATAATCGTTTGCTGAATATACTCTTTTTGTAAACATAGCTGTCTCCTTTAATATTTTTATAGCTTCGTGATTCAGGCCTGTAAAAACCGCTTGACAATATAGTCATGCGCAGCCTGTTCGGCCGTATCATCAAGCGGCGGCAGTTCTATCGGCTCACCGTATTTGCGCCGCAGGGCGCAGGCAAGAAGATAATCGGCCAGCTTGGGGTTTTTGGGCAGCAGCGGCCCATGCAAATACGTGCCCAACACGTTTTTATATACAACACCGCAGGTTGTATCCTCCCCGTTATTACCATGGCCGTAAAGCACCTTGCCGAACGGCGTATGTGACCCGATATGCGTACGTCCGCCGTGATTTTCAAAGCCGACAAACAGCTCCTTTTCTCCCGTCATGTCCGATTCAATCACAACGTTGCCGATCAGACGGCCTTCGCCGCTTTCGGTGTAAATATCCAAGATTGAAAGTCCTTCAATGGTTTCATTTTTCAGCTTATAATAATGGCCAAGCAGCTGATAGCCGCCGCAGACCGCCATTAACACACCGTTCGATTCCACAAAAGCCGCCACCTCGCTGCGCAGCGCTTTTAAGCGTTCGCAAACCAACAGCTGTTCTCTATCCGAGCCACCACCCAAAAAGACAATATCCAGCTCCGAAAAGTCGATGGCATCATCCTTTTCAAAGGTTTTTACTTCGGCCTCCAGTCCGCGCCAGCGCAAACGGTTTTGCAGGGTTATCATATTGCCGCGGTCGCCGTACAAATTCAGCAAATCCGGGAACAAATGCCCTATTGTCAGTTTTTTAGGCTCCATGTCGGTTCGCCTCCAGTTCCTTTAAAATGCTTTGTGCGGCAAACACGGCCGTGTAATTCACCAGAGCGTAGCAAACCGTGCAGTCACCGTCCGCCGCTGTCTTTAAGGCGGTTTTCAGATCATATACTTTTGTTTGCACGCTCGGCGCAAAGCCTGCATGCTTCAGGCGCAGCGCCAAATCATCGGCTCGCACGCCCGTCACCACCAGCCGATGCACCTTGGCGTTTGCCAGTCTTTCAAAATCAACATCCCATATCCACGATATGTCCTTGCCGTCCTGACCGTTATCATTAATGGCTATTAACAAATCCTTTTCCCGTTCATCCTTTAAAACGGTAGAAATAGCCTGGTTAAACCCGGCCGGATTTTTGGCCAAATTCAAAATCACCGTTCCGCTGCCGACCGCAAATTCCTCCATACGGCCGATTTGCGGCTTATAGGCCGCAAGCACATTTTCATAATGCGGCACGCTGCCAAGCGTTACAAGCGCCGCACCGTAAGACAAAACAATGTTATAAATATTGTAAAAACCGCGATAGTTTACATCAAACCGCGTGGAGCTGTCTTTATAATCCAGCGTAAAGCAAAGGCCGTTTGCAAGGGACACATCATGCACGCGAAAATCAAGCTTCGGCCTGCAAAAACCGCATTTGGGGCAATGATAATTGCCCAGCTGGCTGTAATGATAATAGGCATAGTCAAGCCGCTCACCGCAAAATACGCAAAAACGGCCTTCTTTCGTTTCGTCCAGCCCCACGCCGGTATCTTCATCCACACCCATGTAATAACAGGTGCGCTCTGTGTTTTGTCCAAACTGCGCCACCAGCGGATCGTCACCGTTCAGCAACAGGCGCGTATCGGGTGCCAGCTCCAGCGCGCGGCGCAGATAATCAATGGTTAAATCGATCTCGCCGTAACGGTCAAGCTGATCCCGAAACAGATTTGTGATAATCATAACATCCGGCTTCATATAGCGAAACACCTTCACGGCAGAGGCTTCGTCCACCTCTATGCAGGCATAATCGGCATGCAGCTTTCCCAAAAGATTCGCCTTTTCGGCAAAGGCGCAGCAAACGCCCCACAGCATGTTGGCGCCCAAATCGTTACACACCACCGTATGCCCGGCCGATTTGATAAAAGCCGCCAGCAAATTGTTGGTGGTTGTTTTGCCGTTTGTGCCGCAAACCACAAGAATCTCTCTTTTCACCTGACGGGAAAGTAATTGTAAAACCGAAGGACATATGGTAAAAGCCAGTTGTCCCGGCATGGAGGAACCTTTTTTCCCCAGCAGGCGGCTTACAAAAATGGCCAGCTTACAAGCCCAAACAGCCAAAATTAATCGAATGTGCATAGTTGCTCCTATCCGCAGCACGGCTGCAAATTGTTTTTTCCGTTGTTTTCCTCTTTTATTATACACTATTTTAAAATTAAATCAAGCCGTTTTGAAGGAATCGTGCCAACTTTCTGTACTTTTTCCTTTTTTTGTGATACAATACATATAGGACGATGCAAAAATGTAAATGATGCAGGCCTGTGCCTGATGACATGACAAAAAAGGAGCTTGGTTAACTATGTATATAACCCTGCAAAACAATCTGCACACGCTTTGTATGCCCAAGCTTGTGTTTGGCGCCGGAAATTTTAGCGATTACACCCAAAAGGAAGCATATTTCGCCCTGTTGGACGCATTTTACGCTGCCGGCGGCCGCTGTATTGATACCGCGCGTTATTACGGTCATGGCGTATCCGAACGCGTGATTGGAGAATGGATCAAAAGCCATGCTATCCCCCGCGATGAACTGATCCTTGTCACAAAGGGCGGCTTCCCCGAATTGCACGATATGCACGCTTCCCGTCTGACGCGTGAACAGATCGGGCAGGATTTGACGGAAAGCCTTGCCGATTTGGGTCTTAACTATGTCGATGTATATTTGCTGCATCGGGATAATCCTCAAAAACCGGCCTCTTTATTTATAGATATTTTGGACGAATTAACGCAAAACGGTCGGATTCGCATCGGCGGCGTTTCCAATTGGACGGGAGCGCGGATATCGGAAGCTAACCAATATGCGGCACAAAGCGGTAAAAATCCCATCGGGGTCAGCCAGATTAACTTTAATTTGGCACACACCACGCCCGAACTGCTCGCCGATGATACGCTGGTTTGCATGAATCCGACCGAAGCCGCGTTTTACCGAACAAGCGGTCTGCCGCTGATGGCCTATGCCGCCCTCGCCAAGGGGTATTATCCCAAGCTGGCAGAGGGTAAGCCCCTGCCGCCCAAGGCGCAGGCACGCTATGATTCGCCGTTAAACCGCAAACGCTTTTCGGTTTTAAAAGAGCTGATTGCGGCGTACCGCGTGCCGCCTGCCGCGGCCGCGCTGGCCTATCTCACCTCGCATCCCATTCAAACGGCCGCGGTGTTCAGCTGCAGCAAGCCCAAACAGGTAACAGAAGCCATGCAGGCCGATTCAGTTTGCTTTTCGGACGACGAAATCCGCCGTTTGGAGGTTGAAGCTTGACAAATAAGAGGGCGGTATGGTAGGATTTGTATTGTATTTTTAAAAAACGGAGTTGATTGTTTTGTTAGGACAAATTTTAGGACTGATTGCCTTTGTGCTGAGCGTTTTAACCTTTCAGCAGAACACACATAAACGCATTGTTTTAATGCAGCTTTTGGCAAACACCTGCTTTGCGATACATTTTTATTTAATCGGTGCATACACGGGTGCACTGTTAAACGCCATCGGCATTGCACGGAGCGCCGTTTATATTTGTAAAGACCAAAAATGGGCATCCTCTGACTGGTGGATTGTCTTTTTTTCCGCTTTATGCGTTGCCGCCTGTGTATATACCTGGCAAGGACCGCTTTCTCTGCTGCCGGTTTGCGCCATGATTTTGACCAGCATTGCCTTTGGTATTGACAATCCCAAAAGAACACGTCAGTTTTCTTTCCCCTCCTCGCCGCTTTGGCTGATTTATAATCTTGTAAACCATTCCTGGGGCGGTGCGCTGACAGAGTGCTTTAACATCACTTCCATTATCATCGGTATGCTGCGTTTTGACCGCAAGCAGGACAAACAAGCTTAAGTTTTATGTGGGTGATGTTATGAAAGAGTTACTGCGGCTTTTGTTTGCGTTTATGCGCATCGGCGGTTTTACCTTTGGCGGCGGTTATGCCATGCTGCCCATGCTGCGGCGCGAGCTGGTGGAAAAATACCGCTGGGCAACCGAGGAAGAATTGATGGACTATTACGCCATAGCACAGTGTACCCCCGGCGCTATCGCGGTCAACACCGCCACGCTGGTGGGCTATCGCGTTTGTGGTGTTTGGGGCGGCCTGGTTGCCACGCTGGGCGTGATATTTCCTTCACTGGTCATTATCACAATGATTGCGGCGCTTATGCAAAGCTTTGCCGATATACCGGCCGTGCAACACGCTTTCATCGGGATTCGCGCCTGTGTTTGCGCCTTAATTTTAGACTCGGTCATCAAACTGGGCAAAAAGGCCATTGTGGATGTGCCGACGCTGGTGATTGCCATTGTTGTTTTGGGTATGACCTGCCTCACAAAGTTCTCCCCTGTTATGTTTGTGCTTTTGGCAGCCGTTGCCGGAATTTGCCTGCAGGAAAGGAGACTGCGGAAGCAATGATTTACATACAGCTGTTTTATGAATTTTTTAAAACCGGCCTGTTTGCCCTCGGCGGCGGCTTGGCAACCCTGCCTTTTTTGCACCGCATGGCCGTGCAAACGGGATGGTTTTCCGAAGCTCTGCTGACGGATATGATTGCCATATCCGAATCAACCCCCGGCCCGATCGGCGTGAACATGGCAACCTATGTCGGTTACGTTACCGCCGGCATCCCCGGCGCTCTTGTCGCCACCTTGGGGCTAATTACACCGGCCTTTGTCATTGTCTTATTGGTGGTTCGCGTGCTGGATGCGTTTCGCGGCAACCGCTATATTGAAGCTGCATTTTACGGTCTGCGTCCTGCCGTTGTCGGCTTAATCGCCGCGGCCGGTCTCTCTGTTGCCGCCGGTGCGCTGCTGCGCCTTCCGTTTAGTGGTCGCCTTGCCGAGCTGATCCATTGGCCGTCCGTTTGCATATTTGCCGCTGTTTTTTTGCTGCAAAAACGATGCAGACTGCATCCCATTTGGTACTTGGCCGCTTCTGCCGTTGTCGGCGTTTGGCTGGGATGTATCGGCTTATTGTAGCTAAATTAAGGTGTCCCCCCACCCGGATTGGCGACGGATTATACTTATTTTTTTCTGCTGGGGAAACAAATCCCCCGTTAAAAACATTGAATTACGGGGCTTTTGACCCCTTGTTGAACGCATACGGCCGAAACGAAGGGTACGGCATTTACAAGCAAGCTGCTTTCGTGTGACCTTACGAAAAAACAGCCGTCTGAAAATTTTTCCGCTTTTTTTATAAAAAGACTTGCATTTTGCATCGTAATGTGTTATACTATTATTGTTGCGTTGATTTAAATATAAAATGCGCCCGTAGCTCAGCTGGATAGAGTGACTGGCTACGAACCAGTAGGTCGGGGGTTCGAATCCCTCCGGGCGCGCCAAATAAGAACCTCAAGGTTGATAGAAACCTTGAGGTTCTTGTCTTTTGTTTCGGTTTCAAATAAACCTTTTGCCTGTGCGTTTTTCGGAATACATCGTGTAAAAGTGCTGCCAAGCGATAATGTTTTTTCCTTATCGGCAGCACATTTTTTATACTGAAATTGCCTAAAATTATCCGTTTCAATCAAAAAATGAAACCGTAAAATTTTACCCCGACCTTTCGTGTCAATTGTTTACCCTTTCGTGTCAACAGTTGGACTTTTCGTGTCAAAGGTGTGATTTTGGGCGCAGCCTGCCATCCCATAAATAATAAGTCATACGGATAAAAAATCATATTTGAAACGAAAAACACAGTGTATGACTCGAAATTTACGGCACAAATCAAAAT
>UQYH01000103.1 GCA_900545185.1 uncultured Eubacteriales bacterium
GACACCTTGCGAGGACGACAAGCCGGAAAGGCTTGAATTTTTCAAATGAAAGGCATATGGGGTTTGATTCTCTAATGCCTAGGGGAGGGAAACTGCATGCTGACAGCGGAGAAAATCAAGGTGTATGCTCAAAGCTTATCCGTTCCGGCCTGCGGTGTGTGCAGTGCCAAGCGTGATGAACAATTGGCCGAACGTCTTTATAAGCAGCGCGCTAGGTACCCTTTATGCGGTTTTGAAGAGGCGGATATTGAAAAACGGGTGAACCCCAAATGCCTGTTGCCATCGGCGCAAAGCGTTTTTGTTTGCATTTTTCCGTATTATGTGGGGGAGGCGCAGCCCGAAAATCTGGCTCGTTTTGCATCGGTGCGGGATTACCATCGCATCGCACGGCAATACCTTGCCTTGATTGCGAATTTTATCGGCAGGCATGAACCGCATTTGGAATACAAAATTTTGTGTGATACAAGCCCCCTTGCGGATCGGCAGCTGGCATATCGAGCCGGTCTTGGCTTTTGGGGTAAAAATCATATGCTGATTCACCCGCAGTTTGGCTCGTATTTCTGTATCGGTTCTTTACTTTTGAATATACCCCTGCTGCCCGATCGGCCGATCGGGCAGCAGTGCAGCGGCTGTGATGCCTGTATTCGCGCCTGCCCCGGCGGCGCGCTGACGAATGATTTTGGCTTTGATTGTGAAAAGTGCATTTCGTACATCACGCAAAAAAAAGAGATAACAGACGGACAAACACAGCTTTTGCGCAAGCAATGCAGCGTTTACGGCTGTGATGTATGTCAAAAAGTTTGTCCGCACAATCAAAATGTGCCCGATACGCCCATCCGCGAGTTTTATACGGATATGCTCCCTAAATTGGACGGACATGCGCTTGCGGCTATGAGCGGCCGTGCTTTTAAACGTGCATACGAATCCTATGCCTTTTCGTGGTGCAGCAAAACAACCTTGTTGAAAAATTTTCCGGAGGATATGAAAGATGGAGATATTATCACCGGCCGGCAGCTTTGAGGCGCTGTCTGCTGCCGTGCATTACGGCGCCGATGCGGTCTATGCCGGCGGCAGCCGTTTTAATGCGCGCACACATGCGCAAAACTTTACAGACGAAGAGTTGGAAACAGCCGTTGATTTTTGTCATTTGCGCGGCGTTAAGTTTTATTTATGCTGCAATACGCTTGTGAAGGAAACAGAGCACGAAGCAGCCATGGAGCTGATTCGGTATGCATACAAAATCGGCGTGGATGCCTTAATTATGCAGGACTTGGGACTGATTGCGCGTGTGCGGCAGGAGCTTTCCGATATGCCCGTTCACGGCAGTACGCAAATGACGATTGTAAACAGCGGCGGTGTGCAGCTTTTGGAAAAACTGGGGTTAAAACGCGTGGTTCTGGCACGGGAGGTAACGCAAAAAGGCATACAATCCATCATGCAGCATACAGATACGGAGCTGGAATATTTTGTCCATGGGGCTTTGTGTATTTCCTATTCCGGGCAGTGCTTAATGAGCAGTATTTTAGGCGGACGAAGCGGCAATCGCGGCAGCTGCGCGCAGCCGTGCCGATTGCCTTATACGCTTTTGGAAAACGGAAAGCCGATTACGGGGGCAGAGCATTTACTGTGTCCTAAGGATCTGTGTTTGGCAGACCGCGTTTCGGCCTTGCGTGAGATGGGCGTTGCATCACTGAAAATAGAGGGTCGGATGAAAAGCCCGGCCTATGTTGCCATGGTCACACAGGTGTATAAAAAGGCTGCCGAGGGAAGCGTTACGGACGATGAAATCAGACAGATGCTGCAATATTTTTCCAGGGGCGGCTCGTGCCGCGGATACTGGGACGGATGCCTGTATCAAGATATGATGGACACTGACGGCAGCGCCAAAAAGGTGGCCGATCGCTTGCCGCCGATTGCAAAACAAGAAAAGCAGCTGCCGCTTGTTTTGCACTGCAAGGCAGATACGGGCAAGCCCTTGACGCTTTGCGCCAAAACACAAAATGAAAGCGTGACGGTAACAGGTGCGGTCTGTGAGGCGGCGCACACACATCCGACAGATGAAAAGCGCATTGCGGAGCAGCTGCAAAAGCTGGGCGGCACGGCCTTTTATGCAGCCGAAGTAACAGCAGAGGCATCGCCGACGGCCGCCGTGCCGATTAAAGAAATCAATCGCCTGCGGCGAGAAGCTGTTTCCCTGCTGGAACAGCAAATAACAGGCCGATTCAAACGCGCAATACCGAATATTGCACCCATGCGGACGATTGCGGTACAAAACCGTGCAGCACGGCCTGTTCTCGCTGCGGAGGTGCAGACGCAGGAACAGCTGGAAGCAGCGCTTTCGATGGGAATTGAACGCCTGTATGTTCCGTTTTCGCTGTGGCGGTTTGCAGCAGGCCAAGCAGAAACGATTCTCCTCTTGCCGCCGCTGACCAAGGAAGGGGCAACGGTGCAATTTGATGACGCACAACAGGTTTGCGTGCAAAACCTAGGCCAAATTACCTTGTGTGAGGGGAAACGTATAACGGCAGGGCATCGGCTGAACATCACGAACAGCCGTGTGGCTGCACTTTTGCAAAGCATGGGCATCAACCGCATGGTGGTATCGCCGGAACTGAACAATCGGGGAATTGACGCATTGCGCAGGCACACCGATGCAGAGCTGGAGGTAATTGCCTACGGTCGGCTGCCGCTGATGCTTTTGGAGCATTGCGTCATCCGCGCTGCTTGCGGTTGTCGCTGCCGTGAAGCTGCCTTTGCTTTAAAAGACAGAAAAAATGAAGTTTTTCCGATTATGCCGCTGCATTGCGGCAATGTGATTTATAACAGCAAGCCGGTTTACATGGCAGACCGCATACGGGATATACAAAATTTACGCGCGGACGGAATCCGTCTTTGCTTTACGTTTGAAGATTACGAAGCCTGCCGCAGGATCATCGGGGAATATCAAAAGGCGCTGAATGGGCAAACGCCTGCGCCGCCGGACGGCGGCTTTACGCGCGGTCATTTTTACCGCGGTATGCAGTAGAAAAGCTTTACAATATCGGCAAAATGATCAATGGTGTTGATGTATGATGACAAGAGTTGATAAGCTTATATTTTTTGTGCTGGTTTTCGGCGCCGTTTCGGCTATGCTGGCTTCGCAGCTGTTGTTTGCGGCGCAAAATGCAAGCACGGTTTTGGTCGAAATAGACGGAAAAGAATACGGACGATATAATTTACAAGAAAAAAACAGTCAGACTCTTGCAATTGAGTCAAAATTTGGGTATAATAAAATAGTCATTGCAAACGGCAGCGTGTATGTTTGTGAATCTGATTGCCCGGATACTCTTGAAATCAAGGCAGGCGCGATTCAAAAAGCCGGGCAAATGCTGGTTTGCCTGCCGAACCGGCTGGTCGTTCGCATTGAGGGGAGAAGGGATGTGGACGGTGTTGCCTATTAAAAATCGGTCGGCCGTTTATGTGACAACGGCCGGGATTCTGGTCAGTCTCGGGCTGGCTTTGCATTACGCCGAAAGCTTGGTTCCCTTTCTTCAAATTTTACCGGGCGGCAAGCTTGGGCTTGCCAACATTACGGTTATGCTGGCTTTTTCATGCTTCGGTACGGGCTTTGCACTTACGGTCGGACTGGTACGCTGCTTTTTGACGGCCTTGATCGGCGGCAACTTGAACATGTTTTTATACGGCGGTGTGGGGACGGCGGCTTCTGTTTTGGCTATGCATACCTGCCGATGGCTGTTTCCGAAGGCGGTCAGTACCGTCGGCCGCAGCATGCTGGGCGCATTTTTCTTTAACGTGGGGCAAATATCGGTTTGTGCCCTGGTGCTTTTGAGCGGATACATATTTTCATACTTACCGATACTAACCTTATTTGCGGCAATTTGCGGTCTTTTAACCGGCATTGCCACACAAAAAACCGAAAAAGCCATACGATTGATGGGAGAAACAAAATGAAGAATATCAAAATTCAACTACCCGAATCGGTACAAATCGTGCTTGCCTCCGGCTCGCCGCGGCGGCGCGAGCTGCTTGACCAAATCGGCTTGCCGTTTACGGTTGTACCCTCTTCGGCAGAAGAAAAAACAGATGCATCTCTTTCGCCTTACATGACGGTGCAGGCTCTTTCGCTGTTAAAAGCGGCAGACGTGGCGGCCGGGCAGCCAAAGGAAACGCTTGTAATCGGTGCCGATACGATTGTTGTTTTGGATGATGAAATTTTAACAAAACCGCATGACGAGGGTCATGCCAAAGAAATGCTGCATCGTCTTTCGGGGCACAGTCACAGCGTACTGACGGGTTTAACCGTTTTGCGATGCGCAGATGGCAAAAGCATCAGTGTGACGGAGGAGACGAAGGTACATTTTAAAGAGCTGTCCGATGCCGAGATTGATTCGTATGTGCATACGGGTGAACCGCTTGACAAGGCAGGTGCCTACGGGATTCAGGGTCTTGGCGGCTTGTTTATTGATACAATTGACGGTGATTATTACAATGTTGTCGGCCTGCCTTTGGCACGGCTGGGACACATTTTGCAAACAGAATTTGAAATTGATTTGATTTGGGAGGTTTTGTAAAACATGGCAAGAGACATAGGAATTGACTTGGGTACGGCGAATACGCTGGTATATTTAAAGGGAAAGGGCATTATTCTGCGAGAGCCTTCTGTTGTGGCAATGAATAAATCGGAGGGTAAAATTTTAAAGGTCGGCAACGAAGCCAAAGAGATGATCGGCCGTACACCGGGCAACGTTGTAGCCATCCGTCCGCTTAAGGACGGTGTGATTGCGGACTTTGAAAGCACACAGGCTATGCTGAAGTATTTTATTAAAAAGGCATATCCGTCCTCGTTTATGAAGCCGAACGTTGTGGTTTGTATTCCCTTCGGCATTACAGAGGTAGAGCGCCGCGCCGTGGAGGAATCTGTCCTTTCGGCAGGCGGTAAGAATGCATATTTAATTGAAGAGCCGATGGCGGCGGCGATCGGTGCAGGCTTGCCTGTTTCAGAGCCCACCGGCAGTATGGTGGTTGATATCGGCGGCGGCACCAGTGAGGTGGCCGTTATCTCCTACGGCGGTATTGTTGCCAGCCAATCCCTGCGCATTGCCGGTGATGAGCTGGATGATGATATTGTCAATTACATTAAAAAAGAATACAATCTTATGATTGGTGAGCGTACAGCCGAGGAAATTAAATTTGCCATCGGCTCGGCATATGAATATGCGGACGAGGGCACAATGGAGGTTAAGGGACGCGACCTGCTCTCCGGTTTGCCGAGAACCATCAGCCTGACCAGCAAGGAAATTCGCGGTGCGCTTTCCGAATCCATTTTTGCCATTGTGGAGGCCATTAAAACAACGCTTGAAAAAACACCGCCGGAGCTGGCAGCCGATGTTATGAATCGCGGTATTGTGTTAACGGGCGGCGGCGCGCTGATTCGCGGTCTGGATGTTTTGGTTGCGGAAGAAACGGGGATTCCCGTTTATGTGGCCGATAACGCGCTGGACTGCGTTGCGCTGGGAACAGGACTTGCTCTTTCTGCCATGGAAAAGGCAGGCCAGGGCATTTTAAGCAGCCGTTCCAAGCACTGGCGCTAGACTGATTTAATTTAGATATTAGGGAGGGAGACGAATGGAAAAAAGAAAAACACTGCGCGTGATTATGATTATCGCAACGGTTATTATCTTTATTGTCATGGGTGTTTCCTTTGCGGCGGCCGGTCGCGATTCTGCGTCTGCCTCCGGCAACTTGGTCGGCACGATTCTGGAGCCGGGACAAAAACTGCTTTCGCACATTGGGAGCGGTATTAGCGGCTTTTTTGGCTTTGTGACCGATATGAAAAATTTTCAGGCAGAAAACTTGGAATTGAAAGAACAGGTGGCAGAGCTTTCGGAGCAGGTGCGTGCGCTGGAAGCCAGCAAGGAAGAAAATGAACGGCTGCGACAGCTTTTAGAACTGAAAACAGCCGAAGCAAGCCGTGATACGGTTGGCTGCGAAGTGATTGCCAAAGACCCCGGCAACTGGTTTGACTCCTTTACGATTGATAAGGGCAGCGATGACGGCATTTCGGTTGATGATACGGTTATCTCAGGTCACGGTCTGGTGGGACGCGTCAGCGAGGTAGGTTCCGGCTGGGCAAAGGTGCAGAGCATCATTGACAGCAGCAGCTCGGTTGGTGCCTTAATCAGCCGTACGCAGGATTTTGCTATAGTGGACGGCGAATTATCCTTGGCAGACAGCGGCCGCTGCAAGCTGAACTATGTGACAAAGGATACAAGCTTGGTGCTGGGGGATGCGGTTGTTACCTCAGGTCTCGGCGGTGTCTATCCGGAGGGAATTTTGATTGGCACGGTATCGGAAATTAAAAGTGACTCGCTGGGCTATTCGCAGTATGCCGTGATTGATACGGCCGTGGATTTTGAACGAATCCGTGAGGTGCTTGTTATTCGGAACGGTGGTGCATGAGCATGAAGCAGAATAAAAAAAAGAATTTAGTTGTAAGCCGTGTGCTGACGGTTGTCTTGGCGCTTATGTTGGCTGTTTTGCAAACAACGCTGATTCATGGCATTTCCGTTTTTCATACGGTGCCGAATCTTTTATTTATTGCTGTGGTTTGTTACAGCCTTTTGCACGCTGATTACAGCGCTCTTGTTTTCGCCGCGGTTTGCGGCCTGCTTTTGGATGTAACCGGCGGCCGCACGGTGGGTGTGAATACATTGTTTTGCCTGTATGCGGCTTATTTTTGTGTTCGCATCAGCGGCAGCTTGTTTAATAATAATGTGTTTGTGTCTATGGTGTTTGTCATGCTACTTTCGATTCCGTATGAGCTTTTCACCTATGTGCTTTACTTTGCGGTTTGGGGGCAGGGTGCCTTTGGCTATGCGTTTTTATGCAAAATACTGCCCGTGGTTTTATATAATTTTTTGATGACACTGATTATCTATCCCGTTACAAGAAGCATGACGGGCTGGCGTGCCTAGGCACATGTCGTGATATACAAATCGGAGGAGGTCGGAACGTGGAGGAAAGAGATAAAAAAATTAAAAAACGCTGCACGGTTCTCTATGTTTTGATCTGTATGCTGACGGTTTTGGCCATCAGCCGCTTGTTTTACCTGCAAATTGTGGAAGGCGAAAACTATCGTGCCGTATCGGACAGCCGCCTGGCACGCAGTATTCCCATTAAAGCGCCGCGCGGTGACATTTTAGACCGTTACGGCCGTCCGCTTGTGACCAATCGGGTGGGATATACGGTGGCGATTGCCAAAATTAATGATGATAAAGCGGCGCTGAACCGCGTGATTTTAAATATGGTGAATCTGTGCAACGAAAAAGACATTGAATACGATGATACGTTTCCGATTACCAAATCATCACCGTTTGCCTTCAATTTTGCCGGTGTGGATGAAGAAGCGCGGCAAACGGCAGCACAGCAGTTTATCACCGAAAAAAAATACAATGCGGACATTACGCCCGAAGAGGTTATGGAGAAATACAAAAAGAAATACAATATATCGGAGGAATATACAGACGAGGAAGCGCGCACCATTGCAGGCATCCGATATGAAATGGAAAAACGTAACTTTTCTTCAAACAACCCATATGTTTTTGCTGCGGATGTTGATATTCAAACCATTACAA
>UQYH01000104.1 GCA_900545185.1 uncultured Eubacteriales bacterium
CTTGCCAGATCGGAAGAGCGTCGTGTAGGGAAAGAGTGTAGATCTCGGTGGTCGCCGTATCATTAAAAAAAAAAAAAGTAAAAAGAAAAAGGATATGAAGCATATGACAAATATCAATTGTGCAAAGCCATGTAAATTCCAGGCAGACGGAAAATGCTGCTGCGACAGTGTTCTTTTTACGCAAAACACGACCGTATCCGATGACCCCGATTGTCCCTATCTGATATTGGCAACTGATACAAAAAAACAATAATTTTTTCTATATTATTTAGTTCAAATGCTTTTCTTGTTCGGCTTTTCGGCTCGATCCTTTCCGCTTTGCCCGGCCTTGAATAAGCATCCGCCGCATTTGCCGCAATCGCCGCATAACCAATGACCGCATCGAGGACACCGAAGTGTTACAGCCCGTATTTCATAGTGACACATAGGACACTGCATAACGTTCCTCCCTGCCCGGCCAATGCCGAAAAACTTTTTATACAAACAAAATCAAAAGATTGGCCAAAAGGCCGCCGACCGCAAAGGCCAGCACAAAGCTGCCGAGCCAAATGCAAACCGCTTCGGTTCTGGAGCGTTCCTTAAACATCATAATGGCCGCCGCAATGCAGGGCACAAACAGTGTCAGCGTAACGGTCGCCACAAGTGTTTGTTCCTTCGTCAGAACCAGAGCAGAAAGCCCTGCGGCGCCAAAGTCGCGGCGCACAATCCCCATAATAAAGGCCACCGTAGCCTCGGCAGGTAAATGTAAAAACCCGGTTACGATTGGTGAAAGCTTGTCTATAATAGTATTTAGCGCACCCGACGTTTGCAAAAAAGTAATCAAAACAGCGCCGATTGCAAAAATCGGTGTGGCTTCCAGCAAAAATTGTTTTGTTTTTAAAAATGTTTTTTGCAAAATATTTTTTGCTTGCGGCAGACGCATACGCGGCAAATCAATTAAAAGATCTGTTGATGTGCCCGGTAAACATACGTCCAGCAGTTTGCCGATGACGGCGAACACCAGCAAAATAATGAGAACATAAAGCACAAAATAGCCCGCACCCATTTTACCGACTGTGCCCATAATAACGCCGAATTGTGCCGAACAAGGAATGGTAAATCCCAAAAGCGCCGTTGCAATCACACGTTCGCGGCGTGAGCCCAAAAGACGTGTGCTGATGGTAGCGGCCGTTACACAGCCAAATCCTAAAATAATGGGAATAACAGCACGGCCGTTCAGGCCAATTTTGGATAAAACCTTATCTAAAAGCGTAGCAATGCGCGGCAGATAGCCCGAATCTTCCAAAACGGAAAGCAGCAAATAAAAACCGATGACCAGCGGCAGAAGCAGACCTAAAATATAAGTCGGTACCATAGTCAAAAGGCCAAATTCACCAACCAAAAACTGTCCCAAAATTGAATCGGGCGCAATGAAGTGTCCCAGCAAACGACGAATAAAAGGTATATAGTACCCTTCCATCAACCAATTTTCGGTCACGCCGACAACCTTTTGCGCAATGAAATATCCCAAAAATCCGAACATGGCAAGAAGCACCAAAAGCATTACGGGCACACCGGTTGCGGGCCGCAGCAAAAAGTCACCGATTTTTGTTGCTGCGCTGTGGTCTTCCTCCTCCAGCTTCATCACTCGCTTGACAATGTCATCTACATATCTTCTGCGCGTCAGATAAACCGTATCACGCAGGCCGGAGGGCTTTGCCTGATAGCGCTTCAGTGCATTTTCATCTTCTTCCAAAAGCAAAAGCGCATCGGCACGATTACCGTTCGTCACATCCAGATACGGCAGGTACATATCTTCAATTTTTGCGATGATTTTGCCGGTTTTGGCCTTGGTAAAGGTTTGTTTTACGCAGTCTAAATGATAGCCTTCTGCTGCGGAGGTTAAAATAACAGGCACACCGAGCAGACTTGACAAAAGGTCGGCGTCAATCATAATATGATTACGTTTGACCTCGTCCATCATGTTAATGCAAAGCAAAACACGCTTGCCCATATCAATTAATTGTTGTGTTAAAAACAAATCACGCGAAAGATGCAGGCCGTCAACAACGTTAATGATAATATCGGCATTTAAAATCACGTCTCTTGCAACGCGTTCCTCATCATTAAAAGATGAAACGCCGTAAATACCCGGCGTATCGCAAATCGTGTAGCCATTATACTGTCCGCTGCTGATATCAACCGTTGTGCCGGGGAAATTTGATACTTCTACATAAATGCCTGTAAAGGCATTAAAAAAGATAGATTTTCCGACATTTGGATTTCCGACCAAAACGACTTGTTCCACGCTAACTCCTCCTGATGTGTCTAGGCATTAGGAAACCAAGTCCCATACGCCTTTCATTTGAAAAATTAAAACACCTCCGGCTTGCCGTCCCTGCCAGGCGCCGCCGGCCTTCCTTCGTCCTTCGCACAGAAAATGCAAATAATTTTTCTAAATAGAAGGTCGAACCTCATATGACTAAACCTTTGTAACCGTAATCTGCTCTGCGATTCGCTTGCCGACAGCAATTTCACAAAAATCACTTCGCAAAATAACAGGGCCGTTCCGAATAGATTCACTGCATTCCAAAAGCGCCCCTTCATATAAACCAAGACGCATAGCCTGCGGCCGTACATCATCTCGTTCAACTTTTTTAATCAAAAGCATTTGACCCTTTTGTGCCATATCCAGCGTCATGTGTAATCCTCCCCCACAATCGCATGTGTTACATTTATCCAAAGCATGTAGCTTGTCTTACTTCACTGTATGCTGCACTGTGTTTATTTATGATAATTTTCTCCGGCGTTAATTTTAAACGCACGATAAACCTGCTCCAGCAAAATGACGCGCATCAGTTGGTGCGGAAATGTCATTTTGGAAAATGAAAGCTTTATGCGGCTTTTGCTTTTGATGCTGTCTGCCAGGCCGCATGAACCGCCGATGATAAACACCAGCCGCCCTGCACCGGCCGAAAACGCTGCGGAAAGCGTTTCGGCAAAGCCCTCCGAACTTTCCTGCCGTCCCTCCACACATAGACTGATAATGAAATCACGCGGCTGCAAAAACGCCTCAATCCGTGCGGCTTCTTTCTCCATTGCTTGCCGAACCTGTGCCGGTGAGGCGTTTTCGGGAATGGCTTCGTCTCGTAATTCGTGCACAAGCAGGGTGCAAAACCGCGACAGGCGTTTCTGATACTCGGCCGATGCCGCTTTTAAATAATCCTCTTTTAATTTACCGACGCAAATAATTTCAATTTGCATATGCCCGAATACTCCTTTTCACATATCCTTAATGAATCCAATAGCGCGGCAAAACGTTTAACGCCAAGCCGCCGCCTACAGATAAGGATGCGTCTTGCAGAATGGATGCCACCGTATCGTAAGCAAGAGGCGGTTTGTTATTTTCGGCCGATAAATGCCCCAGCCAAAACGCACAGGTGCCGCTTTGTGCCAAGCGGACACAAAGCCTGCCGCAGGCCTCGTTCGACAAATGACCGTATCTTCCCAAAATTCGTTTTTTCAGCGGATAGGGATACCGTCCGTTTTGCAGCATAGTAATATCATGATTGGCTTCTATAATCACAGCATGGCTGCCCTCTATGTTTTCAAGAACCGTATCTGTCACCTCGCCCATATCGGTTGCGATGGTGAATTTGTCTCCATCGCAAGTGAAGCTGTAGGCAACCGGATCGACCGCATCGTGCGGAATGGAAAAGGCGCGTACCGTCATAGCACCAAAACACATCTCCGGCTCTGTGATCCGCTTATTTTCAGGTGCAAAGCTGCCTAGCGAATCCCCGATAGCCTCCCATGTTTTGGAGGTTGCATAAACCGGCAGATTAAAGCGGCGCGATAAAACGCCTGCCCCGGCAATGTGATCGCGGTGTTCGTGCGTCAGTAAAATGCCCGAAAGCGCTGCCGGATGAATCCCCAGCCGCTGCATACATTCTGTTATGTATTTTCCGCCTGCTCCGCTGTCCACGAGCAAATAGGTTTCATCATCGGTTATAAATGTGCAGTTACCGGAGGAACCGCTTAAAAAAGATTGAAATTTAATCACCATCAGCACTCCAAACGGAAAAAATAAGGTTATATGTATCTTGCATATGCAAAACATACTTATACATTATACCACAAATCATCAGATAAAACAAGCAATTTTGATGAATTTCTTGCTTATTCTTGATTAATTTCTTGCTTATTCTATAACATTGTTTTTGCAAAAATATTGACCGGCAACATAAAAGGTATGCCGTCCGATAAAGACGGCATACCTTTTGAATCGTGTATTTTTATACTATGTATTTTATTGATTAAAACCGAACCCTTCCAGCCAAGCTTTGGTAATGACTGCATATCCCGGTGCGGTAGGATGCACACCGTCACGGCTCCAAAAATCAACGGGTGCCTTTTGCAGCGCCTCATCAAACAATTTTTGTAAATCAACGGTCGGAAGATTATATTTTTGTCCCAAGCGGCGTACCGCAGCGATTCTTTTATCGGTCTCGGTTCTGAAATATGTCCAGTTCTCGGATGTGGCCGTATACTGCAAAACAAACGGCTCAAGGAGCAAAATTTTAATGTTCGGCAGCGCCTTAAAGGTTTCGTCCAAAACAATGTCATACAGCTTTTCAAACAGTTCCGCATCCACGCCGTTTCCATAGGAAAGCTCGTGCCAAACATCGTTAATCCCAACTAAAATACTTAAATAATCCGGCTGATAATTCAGGCAATCTTTTTTCCAGCGCGCCAATAAATCCGATATACGGTTGCCGCTGATGCCCATATTGTAACACTCAAATTCTCCGGGGTACAGTTCGCCAAGTGTGGCAGATACGATTGTCGGATAGCCCGAACCAAGCATACGCAAATCATCTCTGCTGCGTTCTGCGTCTGTGATAGAGTCACCTTGAAATACGATTCGTTTCATGATAAATCCTCCTGTGCTGTATGTAAATCACATTATATTTGCTAATTATTATACCATAGTGTCATATATATGTCAAGAAACCAAAATCCGCAAAACGGTCTCATTTTCCGCTTATTGTAACCGTTTTATTGCAAATTCTTTTTCAAAAAACTTGTAATGACCGTGAAAATGTGCTATAATAATCAGTATGCGGTTTTTTGCCGCGCTTATATTCCAAAGGAAGGACGGTGTCATTTTTCATGGCAATCCCTCGGAATCTTATCCGAAAAATGGCAGCAGACAACACAGTTTATATGCAGGGTCTGTCGCTGGCTGCGCAATCGTTTTCTCATGCTATCCACCCTACTCGTTTTACCGGTGTTTTTGAGGTAAAGGCAAAATTTAAAGAGGACAAATGCCAGACAGTGCTTGAAATTGATAATGAAAATGAATGGATCGAAAGTATGGATTGCTCCTGCCGGGATTTCTCTGACGAAACGCATCCCTGCAAGCATATTACGGCATTACTGATAAAGGTTGAAAATGACTTTTTTTCAAATGACTTTGCCCGAAACAGAAATCATGACCTGCAAAACATCGAAACCGACCCGTTTTGCAAGGAGCTGTTGAGCCGACGTGCCAAAATTATAAAAGCACGTGCGTTTCAGCGTGCGGCAGGGTCTAAGGCAATGCTTTTGCCGCAGCTTACCTTCGGCGAAAGTGAGGTATATTTAGGCTTAAAAGCCGGTTGCGAGCGTGCCTATGTTGTGAAAAATTTAAATGAGTTTTACGAGCTGATTCATCGCCGCGAGGTTGCGCCCTGCGGACGTGCCGAGGCTTTTTTATACGCGCCCGAAAACTTTCAGGATCGGGAATTTGTTGACTTTTTTATGGACTATTATCCGTTATGCTCCGAAGAAGGCAAGGAAAGCAAAATTATGGAATTAACCCCTTCGGCCTTAGATCGGTTTATGCAAATTTTTGCAGAACGCAAGCTTGGTGTGGGAGAAAGCATGTTAACCATCACGGCCGATGTTCCTGCCTTTACACTGTATATTAAAGCATCAAACGGCTTTTACAGGTGCAATTTGGATCATTCGGACTTCTCTGTTTATGAAGGCAATGCACAAATTTATTTAAAAGAAAAGGACACAATTTATGCTTGCGGAGCCGCTTTTTCCGATGTCTGTACGGATCTTTTGCATCGATTCATCGGCAAAAAAAGCAGTCCTGTTATCAGTGCGGAGGATATGCGTAGCTTTTACAGCATGATTGTCAAACCGGCCTCTCGCTTTATCCGCATTGAGGCCGACAGCCGTGACTTTATGCCGCCGGCTTTAAAAACCAAGATCTATATGGATGTAAAGGGAAATGCCATTACAGCTAAAGTTGAGTTTGTCTATGCCGATGCAACCTATCCGGCTTTTGCAAAGGATCGTGATTTGCAAACCGTGTGGGATATTGAGGGCGAAGCCCAGATTGAAAACTTAATCAGAACATATTTTCCGGATCGTAATAGCGAGCCGGGTACGGTGCAGCTGGCAAAGACCGACGAAAACTTGTTTCAGCTGATGCACGAAGCCATTCCGACATTATCGCGCCATGCGGTTTTATATGTCAGCGCTACACTGCAAAATGTTAAAATTAAGCCCTTCCCACAGCCGACTGTTGGGGTGAAAATTGAATCCAATCTTTTGAAAATGAATATTGAGGGCAATGAGCTGCCGCCCTCTGTAATGGCGGCAGCATTGGCGGCTTACCGTCAAAAACAGAAATTTATTCGCTTAAAAAACGGATCTTTTTTGCTTTTGGAAACAGACTCGATGGAGCATTTTAACGCTGTGATGGAAGGTGTTGGCGTAACGCCTGCCGAATTAAAGAAAACAGAAGTGGTACTGCCTGCTTATCGGGCACTGTATCTTGATTCGGTTACCGATATAAGAGTTGTAAAGGATAAAAGCTTTACAGAACTTGCCAAGGCCTTTACGAATATTGATTCTGTTCCCTCTGCCCTGCCGGCAGAATTGGAAGGTGTGTTGCGCGATTACCAAAAATACGGTTTTCGTTGGCTCAGCACCTTAACACGCTGTGGCTTCGGCGGCATATTGGCCGATGATATGGGCTTGGGTAAAACAGTGCAAATCCTTGCGCTGCTGGCAGCGTTTAAACAAGAACACGGCAGCCTTAAGGCGCTTGTTGTTTGTCCGGCATCACTCGTGCTGAATTGGGAGTGTGAAGTTCGTCGCTTTACACCTTCTTTGCGTACGGGATGCATGATCGGTTCCACCGCTGAGCGTATGCAGCTTCTTTCGGCGGCGGCCGACTACGATGTGATGATTACCTCATACGATTTATTAAAACGGGATATTGCCAATTATCAGGCATTGCAGTTCGATTTTGAAATTATTGATGAAGCACAATACATTAAAAATCATAACACACAAAATGCACGTGCGGTTAAATCCGTTCAATCAACAACACGCTTTGCGCTAACCGGTACACCGATTGAAAATACCATTGCAGAGCTTTGGTCTATTTTCGACTTTTTAATGCCGGGATATTTATATAAGTACGCACGTTTTCGGCAGCGTTTTGAAGTCCCCGTTGTAAAAGACGGTGATATGAGTGCTCTTAAAGAGCTGAAACGATTAACGGCACC
>UQYH01000105.1 GCA_900545185.1 uncultured Eubacteriales bacterium
GGTAACAGACCTCGTTCACAGACGAAATTATTACGTCCAGGCCTATAATTTAAATCATATGCAGGTATCAAACCTTATTGTTGTTTATAAGCCCGGCGCAGAACAGATGGGAACCTCGGTCAGTCAGCCTCTTTCCGTCTTGACCGGCGTAAAAACGGCTTTAAATGAAGATGGTGAAGAGGAGCCGCTGTTTGAATATTATCAGAACGGAACGCCGTCGACTAAATTTGCCGCAATTGAAAAGGTCAAAGCATTACTTTTGAATCATTCCCCCGGAGATATTGTCCTCCTTGCGTTTGACAACGATGAAAAAATTGCGGGTGTGCAGGATATATTTCTCCGTAAGACGGGCACCATGATGAAGGTTGGCAACCAAAACAACGCAAACTCTTATTTGCTGCCGGCTTTGGGCAAGGTGTTAAAAGCAGACAACAACCGTTTTATACTGGACAGAAGCGCCGGCTTGCCGGCAGGAGATGTCACTGCCCACCGCCTTTTGCCTTATTATGCAGGCAGCGCCATTTGCCTGATTTTTGACTGCGAAAGAAACCAGCTGTCACGGGGGACGGTATCGGAGGTTCTGTCGGCGGGCGAGGATGATGCAATTTTTGTACGCGGCAGCTTCAGTGCACCGAGAGAAATGATTCTTTATAAGGGTTATTACAGACAGGAGGGAATGTAATGAATCTATCTAAAAAATATATTGTGAAATATATTGTGATACTGGCTGTCATATTCTATTCGTTCAGCCTCTCGGCTGCGGGCGCACAACCGCTTGATCAAGAAACGCCCGGCTTTGCGCGCGGCGAAGCGGAGAATACCCTTTTGGCCGGTGAACTGCTGGAGGTCGGCATTACTTCGTCCACAGAGCAGATTGACAATCATAAGATGACCGTTACAACCTCTCAAATATATCTTGACATGTTTTTGGCGGCATTTTCAGTACCCGCCGGCGCTGTGCTTGAGGTTCTTGACGAAACGGGAGCCGTTAAAACAAGAGGCGAAATCTTTGACGGGTATAAGCTGCGTGTGGTTGGTGAAAACGGCGAAACACTCGCACTATACACTATTATACAAACCGTGCAGGGTGTTTATTCTCTAACCTCCGGCAAGTATCAGATTAACGAGAAAAATATGACCATTTCCAAAATTCCGTATTCAGACAAGCGCATCAGCCGATTTCTTTCCGGCCTTACCGTCACCTCTGATATGGTTGTTGAGGTGCTGCGCCCCGATATGAGCCTGTTATTCGGCGATATATATTCGGGCTGCCTGCTTCGCGCGCGCACCATTCACGAGGAGCGGATATATACGCTTTATATCGACACACCGACAACCGGAGCCAATGTGAATCTTGCTTTGCATAAGCCTATTACAGCGCCCGGTGGCCGTACCAGCGGCTATGTTGTCGCAAACCTTGTGGATGGCGACTACAAATCGCGATATGTGATTGCCAAGGCAGGCACGGGCGAATATGCGGCCATTGATTTGGGAAGCAGCATGTATTTTGACAAAATGGCGCTGTATGCCGACCCCGGCCACTCGCACGCCCTCTTAGAGATGATTCTGCTTTGCTCGGAGGACGGTACGACATGGGAACAAATATATTCATACCCCAATCATGACCAGCAGAAGTTTTCAGAGGTGAAGGACTCCTTCGGCCTTCGGCGCGGCAGATATATCAAGATAGAGCAGGTTGTTAAAGGCTTGCCGCATCTTTTTGAATTTGAGCTGTATGCCTCTGCCAATTACAGCTGTGCGTTGGCTTCAAACAGGTATTCGGTTGATAACGAAGCCAGAACAGTGACAGAGGTAGATACAACGGAGGTTGCAAAAATTCTTTCAGAAATAACGGCGCTTTTCGGCGGTACGGTCGATATTGTAGATGCTGAGGGCAATACGGTTGAAAGCGGAGAGTATCGCGAGGGGTACAAAATCAGATGTATGTCTGAAAGCGGTGTGGTGTATGAAGATTATTCGATTTCAACCAAGCTCAGACCGCGTGTTACCGGCCTGACCGTAACGGGCAGTATGGCCATCGGGGGAACATTATCGGCCGCCGGCACATACAGCTCGCCTTCGGGTTTGCCCGAAGACAGGGTGGAATATGAGTGGTGCCGTTCGGCGAAGATGACCGGGCCTTTTGTTCCGATTCACAATGCCAAAGGCGATACATATACGATTCAAGAGGAGGACGCAGGCTATTATATATGCGTTAGGGCAACCGCATACAGTACAGAGGAGCCTGTTGAGGGAATCCCGGTTTATTCAAACTTTTGCGGACTTGTGGGCGATTATGCCTTTAATGCGGCGGCAAAGGTTAACGGCGACCCCGCAGCAGAGTTGGTTGACGGTGATGCCGCAACAGGCCGCTGTATACAAAAAGGCGACACGGTATGGATTGATTTAGGCGAGAAAAAGACCTTTAATCATATTTCGTGGATGGCCTCCGGTGACGCTTCGCAGGCAGAATATGTCTTTGATTATTCTGAGGACGGAACAGAGTGGAAACGCCTTACAACGTACCTTGCAGGCAATGCGCAGGGTGTGCTCTGGTTTGAGCCGATAGAGGCGCGCAGTATAAGAATGAGGCTTACAGAGGGAAAAGAGCTTTGCTTATTTACACTGAGCATAGATAAAAGCAGACTGCGTGAAAAAGAGGAGCGTGACGCATACGCTTTGACAAAGAGTATGCTTGACGGGTATTTTACAGCCTTAGGAAAAGATGTATCGGGCTTTCATCTTCCGTACCTTGGGGTGAACGGTGCAAAGCTTTTCTGGAAGAGTAACAGCTCTTATATCTCTGTTGACGGGGAAGAGGCTATAATCAGCAAGCCGGGCGCCGATAGCAGGGCAACCGTTGCGGTTCATATAACAACACCGTATCACGATATAACAGAAAGCTATTCGCTGCTGCTGGAGGGTAAGGAGAAGCCCTCTGCCGCGCAAAGCGACAATCGGGGCGGACGGGGCACAACGCAATTTAAAGCGCCCGTAACACCCGATATTAAGGCGCCGGATACGGTAAAGCCTGTGGCCTTGCCCTTCCGCGATATAGAAGGGCATTGGGCTAAGGAGGATATTGCCTTTGTGTACGAAAAGGGGATTATCTCCGGTGATGAAAACGGCAGCTTTCGTCCGGATGATGCGGTTACACGCGCCGAATTTGCAAAGCTTTCCGCCTTGCTTATGGGCTATGGCGGCGGCAAAACGGGCATAGCGTTTTCCGATGTGCCGCAGGATGCGTGGAGCTACGAATATATTTCCGCTTTATATGAAAAGGGCATTATCCGCGGCAAAAGCGAGGATTATTTCGGGGCAGATGAAGCCATTACCCGTCAGGATGCGGCGGTGATTCTCTACAGAGCGCAGACAATGGCAGGGCGGCTGTTTGAACAGGGCGATACCGCCTTTTCGGATCAAGCCGAAATTGCGGACTATGCACAAGCAGCGGTATTCGCATTGGCACAGGCAGGCATTTTACAGGGAAAAGAAGACGGAAAATTTGTACCTGACCACAACATTACAAGAGCAGAGGCGGCATCGGTTATAGCGCGCCTGCTGCGTGATTGACGGGAGGGAGGCAATATGGTAAAACGAATTGTGTCCGATCGGGGAAAAAGGCTTTTATCCAATCAGAGAAACGGGCTTTTATCCAATCAGAGAAACGGGCTTGTATCCAATACGATAAAACGAATTGCATCCCTGATGCTTGGTTTATTGCTTTTATATCCCTCTGTTACGGCTGTGACGGCAGCAGAGGGCAGCGGCAGTATTATCAATGCACTGGCTGCGGCAGAGGGCTGCAATGTGGTAAAGCTAAAAAGCCCGCGGTGTATCCGTTCGGGTAAAATGGGGTTTATTGATGTGTATAATCAAAATGTTTATCCTGTGCTGAAGGACGGTATAGTTCTCTATCCGGCGCGGGCGTTTGCAGATGATTTTTCCATTCAATACCAAACGGACGGTACCTCTTTTACGCTTTCCACAACAACGGTGACGCTTACCGGCAGCATCGGCGCGGCAGAGGTTCTTGTTAACGGGACGGCGCGTTTGCAGGTGGTTGCGCCCTACATGCGGGATGATCATATCATGCTCAGCTTATCGCTGATGGCCGATACATTCCAAATGCAATACAGCCGCATAGGTGACTATATTGCTTTTGGCGGTAAAACCAAGCTGCAAGGCTTTTCATCCGATACCATAAAGGCATTTGATAAGCTGTTTAGCGAAGAAAAGCCCTTCATTCACTATGGAATGAACTGGAGCGTGAAGGATGTTGCTTCGCTGAAAAATAAGGTCAGTGCGGCAATGGCCATGAGCGATGAACAGCTTGCCGCCATGGTGCCGAAAAACACACCCAGAGCCAGTGAACCCTTCGACCCCGAAACAGGCCTGAGAATGAAGAAAACGACTTGGAATGTGAATGCCCCGGATTTTATTACCGATGCGGCAACGGGTATTAGCTATCCCAATGCGAAAACCCCGATGAAAATGGAAAAGCTTTTAACCTTAATGGGGACGGAAACCGAAGCGTGGTATTATGAAGATCGGTTCGGCAAGAAAAGCTATTATACAGACCGCGCCGCACAATTTAAATGGAACTGGGCAAGGGATCAAATCAGGATGCTCGGCTATTTGTATTATTACACCGAGAACTTGGCATACGCGCAAAAGTGCAAGCTGCTGCTTAAAGAAATGGCGGCGGCAATGCCGCACTATTATCTCTCCGGTGTTTTGCAGGACGGAACGGATCTTACGCTCTCTACCGGTGGTTTTTATATGACAGACGGCGAGATTGATATGTTTATCAACAAGGGTCTTAGGTCAATTGCCGAGGGTGTTAACGTCAATAAGCAGGCAGAGCAGGATTGGCTGGATGCAAACCGTGACTTGTTTGATACCACAAAGCTTGATTGGGAGTGGGAGCCGGGGAAGGCGCCGGCGCAGCTTCGAATGCCCCAGGCCTTTCATCCGCTGGCAAGGCGCGTTGAGGGACGCTGGAGCTATGAGCCCACCTCAGAGCTTGCAGAGGGCTATGCGCTGACAAAGCCAAGCGGCATATATACAAAAGAAGAGATTGCCGCGATTTATACCGGACTTTTCAGAAACCAAATGGATTTTGTATTTGCGCTGCCGCGATATGAAACGATATACGGCGGCAACCTGATTGTGTATATCGCCGAAACCGCTTCGATGGCAACGCTGATAGGAGAGCCGAAATACGTTCATCTGTGTTATAACTATCTGAAAACCTGTTCAGAAAATTATTGCTACACCCGAGACGGGGTGACGGCAGAAAGCCCGGCCTATTTCTTTACATATATATCGGGACTGGGCAGGCTGTTTCTGCCTTATATGGGCTATAGCGACCCGCCGGGCTATGTAGACGGCTTTACGGGACTTCATCTGGAAAACGTATCCATCTATAAGGATTTTCGGCGCGAATGGGATTTAATTAAGCTGGGGCGAAAAAATGCCATGATGGTACAGTATCCGGATGGTGCGCTGCCGCCGATTCACGATTCTGCCGCAAATCTGGAAAATATGCAGGGCAATTTGGTGAATAGACTTTCTGATACCAACACGCTTTTTAACAGCTGTGAGGATATGCTTTTTGACGGAACGGGATCGGCAGTTCTCGGCAGCGGCAGCTTTAATGAAAAGGTGCAGACTATTTTGCACTATTCCGATGATGCCATCGGCCATTCGCATCAAGACGGGCTGAATCTTATTTTCAATGTCTTCGGGCGGCAAATGCTGGATGATATAGGCTATAACCGTTCTGCACTGAAATTTTATACGGCATATTCCTTTTCTCACAATTTGGTGCTGGTTGACAGAACGAACCAGAACATGGCGGCAACGGGGCAGCAGACCAACGGCAGCGTTGATTATTATGCAACCAATCACGAAGGGGTATCGGTTGTGTCTGTTGACGGGCGCTCATATTATACCAATCCGTTAGGCAAGTATAAAAGAACGGTTATGCAAAATGCCTCTGACCTGTCGGCGCCTTATTTGCTCGATATTTTTGAGGTTGAGGGCGGCAGCATGCATGACTACATTCTAAACGGTACGCGCACCAGCCAGCAAACGGTTGAAACGACCAATCCGGTTACACCGGTGCCGGGCGAGCATCCCTATCTGCTTGAATCAGAGCCGTGGAATCCGCCGAAGCAAATGACGGATCACTACCCCGGCGAGGGCTACGGCGCACTGACGAATGCGGTCAGCGGCGCCGTGACCGACAGCTTTGTAACAGACTTTAAATTTATCGACCCCTATGCCGAGGGAAGCCCCTACGCAGAGGGCACCTATTATTATGATGCGGAAGCCTTCGGCGAAAATTATTTGCACTATGCCGGCGTATATGAAGGCAGCACGCTAGTAGCATACCCCGGTCTGGCGGTTGATGATGATGCGCAGTCTTTTTATACGGCGCCGATACCTTTTTCGGTTGCCTATGATATGGGAGAGGTGAAAACCGTTGATTGCGTTCGGATACGCCAGTCAAGAGATGGAACGTCCTACAGCGTTGAGGTTTCGGAAAACGGAAAATCGTGGAAAACAGTAGCCGATAACACAACGCACGGCACCATTTTAAAGGGTACTCAAACCATCGGGCACATACTGAGATTTCCGGAAACCAAGGCAAGATATATCCGCTATTCCATTACCGGCGGAGGCGGAACAAACATTTTTTTAATTGAGGCAAGCGATGCGCCCGATATTAAGCAGTTTGATAAATCCCTTGATGTCGGCATGAAGGTGCATACCGTCATCGGGGCAGAAAAGGATGCAGGCTCGACCGAGGTTATTTTGGCGGATACGCTGGCGGTAAAGCAGACCAGCCCGGATGTTTACCATTTTGACGATCAAACAAAGGCCAAGACAATGCTCATCCGCCGACAGGGAGAAGAAGGGTTAAAAAGCGTATATGTAAATGTGATAGAACCGTATATGGGCGAATCGAAAATAACGGGCATAACACCTCTTGCCGACGGGCATGACAGAGTTGTTTTAAAGATTGAAATGGGTGACAGGGTCGATTTGGTAGCCGTTAACTTAAACGGCAGCGGTGAAACCAATATTGAAAACACCCTTCGTACCGATGCAACCTTTGCTTATGTTTCCAATAACGGCGGCAAGCTGATGTCGGGCGGCACATATCTTGAAACTGCGGCAGGTACGGTGTTTGCCAACCGCTGCGGCAAGGTGAGCGGCGATATTCTGTCCTTTACCAGCCGGTGGGACGGAGCTGAAAAAAATGAGTTTATTCTCGATAAAACCTTTAACATTGCCGACATTCCCGAGGGCAGCTATGTAAAGGTGAAGCTTGGGACATACATCGGTCGGGTGGCCATCGGCAAAAATCTTGCGGCAGAACGGGACGGCACAAGTGTTTTTTATAAAATTATCAACATGACGGAAAAAGACGGCAAAATTCATATGGAGGTTTCTACCGACACCTCCTT
>UQYH01000106.1 GCA_900545185.1 uncultured Eubacteriales bacterium
CTTTCGCTCGCGCGGCGCTCACCGCGCCAGCCCTTGATAGGAGCGGTTTTTGCGGTACACGCCCGCGAAAACCGCGTTTTAAGTCAGAGGGGGATCCCCCTCTGACAACTCCCCAGTTTGGATTATAATATAGTTTTTCGACAGTCTGAAGGGACTGAAGTCCCGCCCTTTACGTTTTCGGGGGGATGTATCCCTGTAATCTTAAACTGTCATAATCAGGCAGGGGTAATGTAAAGCCCTGCAATCAGCCGGATTAAAACCGGCTCTACATAGGCCTGTAAAAGCGATGACATAACCGCCAGGCATAAAAGACCTGCCAACGCCAAAATAAAGCGTGGCAGCTTTTTACGCATATCATACCGTTCGCAAAACAGCTGTACGGAAAATTTAAGGCAGACCGCGCAAACAATTAAATAGCAAGGCATCAGCAACAAATAATGCGGCAGCATGCCGGCTGCCGTAAAGGCGGCCGCCCGAATCCCATACATCCGAAACAGAAAAAACAGGGTAAAGCAGTGCATAAACCCCTTAACGGCCGCAAATCCGGCAATAAAGGGGGCACCCACCACCATTACGGAAAATAAAAATAAAAATCCGAAGTTTTTTGCGTGCAGCAGCAGGCCTGTTTTAAATAAAACAGCAGAGTCCGCGCCCTGTCGGCTTATGTTTTGAAAAAAGTCATCCAAGTATAAAAGCAGCTCTTTGCAGGTCAGCTCCGGCAGGGTTAGGGCAAATACGGCGGCAAAAATGCCGCCGACAATAAACGAAGCCAAAATGCCGATGTAAAACCCGGCATCGGGCTTTACATACAGCCTGTAAGCATTTGGCAAAATATGCGATTTCTTCAAAGCAAATTCCTCCTTTTCCTATCTTTGGTCAATCTGTATCACATTAAACCATATGAAAGAAAAGGAGGAAAAATGCCCCTTGTCCTATATTTTATTCAAGCTTATCTGAAAATGTTTTGTTCGCGGTTCGGGCCGACGCCGACAAGTGCAACATGCGCGCCGCACAGCTCCTCAACACGAAGTACATAGTTCTTGACGTTCTCCGGCAAATCGTCAAAGCTGCGGATGCCGGTAATGTCTTCGTTCCAGCCGGGCAGAACCTCATAAATCGGCTCACATTCGGCCAATTCGGTCAAGCTGGCAGGAAAATCTTTTAATACGCTGTCGCCCTTTTTATATCCGGTACAAATCTTTAAATCGCCAATGCCGGTTAAGGTATCCAGCTTATTCAGCGCAATCCCCGTTAATCCGCTGGTGCGTACCGAAAAACGGCCGATGACCGCATCAAACCAGCCGCAGCGGCGCGGACGGCCTGTGGTAGCGCCAAATTCGTGTCCGACGTTACGGATTGTTTCGCCCGTTTCGTCAAGCAGCTCGGTCGGGAACGGGCCTTTGCCCACACGTGTGGTATAGGCCTTCATAACGCCGATGCATTCTTCAATTAATGTAGGCCCGATGCCGGTACCCACGCAAACACCGCCCGAAATGGGGTGAGACGAGGTAACGTACGGGTATGTACCCAAATCCAAATCGAGCAGCGTGCCCTGCGCGCCCTCAAACAAAACCTTTTTGCCGCTTTTAACAGCGTCATATAACATAGGCGTTGTATCGGCCGCATAGGGGCGCAACCGTTCGGCATAGCCCAAATAGGTCTTAATAAAGCTGTCGGGATCGATGGCTTCGCCGCCGAATACCTTTGTAATCAGCTTATTTTTATATTCTGTATTTTCGCGTGCTTTTTCTTCAAACAGCTTTGCATCCAAAAGGTCGCAAAAACGGATGCCGATGCGTTCGGCCTTGTCCATATAGCAAGGGCCGATACCCTTTTTGGTTGTTCCGATGTCGGCATTGCCTCTGGCTTGCTCCATCAATCCATCCAGCACTGAATGATAGGGCATAATAATATGCGCCCGTAAATCAATTCTAAGATGGTCTGTCGTAACACCTTCAGCTGCGAGCATATCAAGCTCTTCCAATAATACGCCGGGATCAACAACAACACCATTGCCGATAATGCACAGTGTTTCGGGGTTTAAAATACCGGAAGGGATTAAGTGCAGCTTGTACTGTTTGCCGTCCGCCTCTACGGTGTGCCCGGCATTGTTGCCGCCCTGCGAGCGAACAACCACTTCAGACTGCTGCGCCAGAATATCAATAATTTTGCCCTTTCCCTCGTCGCCCCATTGTGCGCCGATAACCACTTTTGTTGACATAGCCAACCATCCTTCCTTGCCGCCTGCCGTGCAGTGCCTTGCTGCGGCATATCACTTAAAACGCACTGCCCCAATTATTATAACGAATATTTCGTCAAAATGCAAGGCTTTATTCGCCGATATACCCCAAAAAAATATTTTTTAACTTTTTTTCCAAAAACTCTTGACAAATCCTTCATAAACTGCTATAATGTCCTAGTCGGTATGTGTAGGCGGTACCTGCGGGTGTAGTTCAATGGTAGAATCTCAGCCTTCCAAGCTGATTGTGTGGGTTCGATTCCCATCACCCGCTCCACAGCTTTATTCTGCCGGTTATAAGCGCCTGTAGCTCAGTTGGATAGAGCAACTGCCTTCTAAGCAGTGGGTCAGGAGTTCGAATCTCTTCAGGCGCGCCACTTTGTATGGTGGATATAGCTCAGTTGGTTAGAGCGCCAGATTGTGGCTCTGGAGGCCGTCGGTTCGAATCCGATTATCCACCCCACTTTAACACTGCCGCAGCACTGATACAGTGCATTGGATATGCTGCAGGTTTAAAAAACCGAAGAAATAGGTTTCAATTTGCAAGGTCTGTATATTTTGGCCTTAAATGGGAAAAGCTTTTTAATGCCCGCGCTATGTTGGGATGTCGCCAAGTTGGTAAGGCACCGGATTCTGGTTCCGGCATTTCGCAGGTTCGAGTCCTGCCATCCCAGCCAAATTGTTTACTTTATTTCCGGGATGTTGGGATGTAGCCAAGTCGGTAAGGCACCAGACTTTGACTCTGGCATTTCGTAGGTTCGAGTCCTGCCATCCCAGCCATACGGGCCATTAGCTCAGTCGGCAGAGCACTTGACTTTTAATCAAGGTGTCCGCAGTTCGAATCTGCGATGGCTCACCACACGGGGCAAAGCTTGCTTTGCTCCGTCTTTTTCTTTATCAAAAAACACTTGTGTATTCTTTTTTGAAAAAAAGGTCACGCCTGCCTTCTTGGCGGGCATTTTTTATATGTTCGGCAACGCGGACAAGCCGAAGCATATGGATAGGTGCATGCAGCAAGCCGATAGGTCCGCAACAATTTTAAAAAAGGTGTGATGATACCGCATGGCAGAACGCATCATTGACGTATCGACTGTTGATTTGGGCGGCCTGTTCGGAGAGTTTGACTGTCATATAAAACAACTGGAAAAGGAATTATCCGTTTCGGTCTCTTGCCGTGATTCTGTTTTAAAAATCCTGGGGGGAGAAGCGGAGACGGACGCGGCGGCGCGCGCCGTTCATTCTATGATAAAATCGCTTGAGCGCGGCGACGCACTTTCGGAGCAAGCCATTACCTACATTATTATGATGGCCAAAACAGGGCAGGAGGAAGCCCTTCGTGATTTGGGGCAGGACTGCATTTGTATTACCGCACGCGGCAAGCCGATTAAAAGTAAAACGCTGGGACAAAAGGAATATATCCGTGCTATGAACGAAAACACAGTTGTGTTCGGTATCGGCCCTGCCGGAACGGGCAAAACCTATCTGGCGGTTGCCAAGGCCGTCACGGCATTCCGTAAAAAAGAGGTCAGCCGCATCATTATCACCCGTCCGGCTGTTGAAGCGGGCGAAAAGCTGGGCTTTTTGCCGGGTGATTTGCAAAATAAGGTTGACCCGTATCTGCGTCCGCTGCATGATGCGCTGTTTGAAATGATCGGCACGGAAAGCTATAACAGTTATGTGGAAAAGGGCTTGATTGAGGTTGCGCCGCTTGCTTATATGCGCGGCCGCACCTTGGACAATTCTTATATTATTTTGGACGAGGCGCAAAACACAACGCCGGAGCAAATGAAAATGTTTTTGACGCGCATCGGGTTTGGCTCCTGTGCCGTCATCACCGGGGATATAACACAGATTGACTTACCCGACGGCAAGCGCAGCGGCCTGAAGGAGGCTGTTAAAATTCTTTCGGATGTGGAGGATTTGGCATTTTGCTATTTTACGTATAAAGATGTAGTGCGTCACCCCCTGGTACAGCGCATTATTCAGGCCTATGAAAAATATGACGCCAAGCGTCAGAAAAATGACAGAGGTACCGCACATGATTCATCTTATTCTAAACGATGAAGCTGCCGCCCTGCCGCAGGCGCAGCAGCAGCTGATTCAAAACTGCATTGAAAGAACGCTGACGGCCGAGAATTTTCCCTACGATGCCGAGGTTTCGTTTTCCATAACGGATGACGAAGGGATTCATTGCCTGAATTTAGAACAGCGCGGCATTGACCGTGTTACGGATGTGCTGTCTTTTCCCATGCTGACCGCCGAGGACGGGGTTTTGATTGTGGAGGATACAGATTTTATTGATGATCGCGTTTTTTTAGGCGATATTGTTGTGTCCCTTCAGCGCGCCGAAGCACAGGCCGAAGCCTATGGCCATTCGCTTGAGCGGGAACTGGGATTTTTAACGGTTCATTCAACACTGCACCTTTTGGGCTACGACCATGAGGACGGTCCGTGCGAGGAATCGGAAATGTTTAAAAAACAAGAAGCCGTGCTGCAAAGCTTAGCGCTGCTTCGAACATAATTTTATAGGGGAGGCTTTACCATGTCCAACCGTAAAAAAACGATGCTGATGATGTTTGTCGATTATCTGATCTGCCTGCTTTTGGAATTGTTCGGGCTGATTGTGTTTGCATGGATGCTGAACTTTTCATGGGGGTATCCGGCATACAGCGTGCTGTTTACGCTGGTTTTGTTCGGTATGCTGTATTCCCGTGCGCATAACGCGGCAGAACGCAATCGCAAGCGCAAAGAGCTTAAGCCGGTAACGGAAGGGCTTTTGCTGGCGGTGCCGCTGACGGTGTTTAACCTGCTTGTTATTTTGATTTTTACATTGATGCAGTATAATATCATTCCCGTACGGGATGTTTTGATGAACACCCTGTATTCCTTTCCGGATGATGCGCCGCGCGTTGTGACAAAGCTGTATTTAATTGATTATATCACCCCAATTGTCCGCGTTTGGTTCGGCCATTTGGTGGGCTTTATGCAAGAGGGTACCTCGCCGCTTTTATTGCTGATTTCGCCGCTTATTACCTTGGCTGCAAGCTTTGCGGGGTATTTTGCCGGGATGAAGCAATTTTATATTTCCGATGTGATTTTTAAAACCAAGGAAAAGGTAAAAGAGAAATTTAACGAATAGTTGGAGACAGATATGAACCTGTTTAACGTATCCAACGTCACCAAGGAATTTGGGGAACGATGTCTGTTTAGCAACGCATCGTTTACCGTTGGGGACTCGGATAAAATTGGCTTAATCGGCGCCAACGGCACCGGAAAGACAACATTATTTAAAATTCTGCTCGGCCGCGAAGAAGCGTCAAGCGGTCAGGTGTTTCAAAACAAGCAGACGGTTATCGGATATTTGGAGCAGCACACAAACCTGACCTCGGACAAAACCGTTTTGAATGAGGTTTTAACGGTGTTTGAGGATGTGATTGCCATTGATGCCGAGCTGAAAACCATCGCCGCACAAATTGAATCGGGCGAGGGGGATTTGACCGCTTTAACACGACGGCAGCAAGCCCTTTTAGAGCAGTTTCGCACCCGGGACGGATATACCTATCAAAGCCGCACGCGTTCCGCGCTTTTGGGGCTGGGATTTCGGGTAAGTGAGCTTTCCGCACCGTTTGCGCAGCTTTCCGGCGGACAAAAAACGCGCGTATCGCTGTGTAAGCTGCTGTTATCGGGCGCGAATCTTTTGCTGCTGGACGAGCCGACAAACCATTTGGACTTGGCCTCCGTCGAATGGCTGGAAGGGTATCTGCGAGACTATCGCGGTGCGTTTTGCCTGATTTCTCATGACCGATATTTTTTGGATAAGGTCACAAACCGCACCTTTGCCCTGGAGTACGGTAAAATTACAGTCTATGAAGGGAACTATTCGGTTTACCTTGCACAAAAGGCCGAAAATGAAAAGGCGCTGGCACGCCGTTATGACAATACGCAGCGTGAAATTCATCGGCTGGAGGGTATTGTGCGCCAACAGCGGCAATGGAATCGCGAGAAGAATATAAAAACGGCCGAAAGCAAGATGAAAACCATTGAAAAGCTGGAAAAAACTCTGGTGAAGCCCGAAGCGCAGACGGCCTCTATCCACTTTTCGCTGGATACCAAATCTGGCGGCGGACAGGATGTTTTGATGCTCAGCGACGCTTCCATGTCCTTTGGTGCAAAGCATTTGTTTTCGCATGCCGATTTACATATCCGTAAGGGCGACCGCATTTTTTTGCTGGGTGCAAACGGCTGCGGCAAAACCACGCTGTTTAAGCTGATTGCCGGCAAGCTGCAGCCCACGGGCGGCAGTATTCGTTTGGGCGCAAACATTGCACCCGGCTGGTACGACCAAACGCAGTCTGACCTGCATCTTGACAAAACCGTTTTTGAAGAAATTGCAGACGCGCACCCCAAGCTGACGCAAACGCAAATCCGCAACGCGCTGGCCGCTTTTTTGTTTTGCGGTGAGGCTGTTTTTGCACCGATTGCCGAGCTTTCCGGCGGTGAACGTGCACGTGTTTCGCTTTGCAAGCTGATGCTTTCGGATGTTAATTTTTTGCTGTTGGATGAGCCGACAAACCATTTGGACATTGCCTCACGCGAGGCCTTGGAGGAGGCAATCGCCGGCTACGAAGGAACCTGCCTGATTGTATCGCATGACCGATATTTTATCAATCGGCTGGCAGACTCTGTTTGTTACATGGATGAAAACGGTTTAACGCTGTACCGCGGCGACTATGATTATTATGTATCGAAGCAAAAGGAGGAAGCGCCGCAGACGGTCAAAGAAGCAGAGCCGAGCGCAGGACGCGAAGCATACTTACAAAAAAAACAGGCTGCCGCGCAAGAGCGCAAGCGCGAATCAGATCGTAAAATAACCGAAACGGAAATTGAAGTCTGCGAAAAGCGCATAGCGGAAATCGAAGCCCTGCTGACAGATGCGGCCGTGTGTGCCGATTATGAAAAAGCACAGGCCTTAACGGAGGAAAACGACAGTTTAAATGAAAAGCTGTTAGCGCTTTATGAGCAGTGGGATTCGCTGGCATAAAATTTATAACGATAAAGGCACTGCAACAAGGTGAAGTCACCGGTTGCAGTGCCTTTCAGGTTGTCAAAAACCATATTATAATCCAATAAGGGGAGTAGTCAGAGGGGGGTTCCCCTCTGACTAAAAAATGCGGTTTTCGCGGGCGTGTACCGCAA
>UQYH01000107.1 GCA_900545185.1 uncultured Eubacteriales bacterium
CAAGTCTGCGAACAAACGGTGTCCATTTTACAGAGGCAACGGCGCACAAAAGAGCCGAGATGAAGGCGAGAACTGCCCAAAACAGAATGGTCGTATTCCAGCCGAAATTGTCGGCCAGCTTGCCAAAGCCATAGTTGGAAATGGCGCTGCCGACATAGGCCATGGCATTTAAAAAGCCTGTTAGGGTTGCCGCTTTGCCCAGGCGAGACATGCGAAAGGGAATCATGGTGATAATCATATGATTAATGCCCGTCATGGAGGTTGTGACCATAGCCAAAAGCACAACGCACAGGGTGGCAGGCAGCTTGCCGATGTGAAGCAAAGCGCCGATGGGCAGTAAAACAAAGAGGAACATGACAAATGCGGTTTTGGTTTCGCTGTGGAAAATATGATCATCCAAAAACGTTGTAATATATGCCCCCAGCAGGTTTACCAAAGGTAAAAACATGCTCAGCAGAAGGGAAAAGACAGGCGATACGGCATATACATCCATAATGATGGTTGGAACCCATGTGGTAATGCCGATATTGAGCATGCCTTGAAAAATAATCGGCAGAATGGCAAAAATAACACCGGTTGAAAGAAGCAGCGGCCAAAAGCTATGCGTTTGAACTTGTGGCTTGGCGTCGTCCGTGCTGTCTGCCTCTGCGGCAGATTCCGGCTGTAGGCTGTCTGCATCGTCCGATACGGTCATTTCCGCATTATCCTGCGGAATAAGCTGCATTTGTATACGACCTGTTACCAACATCCAGGTGCACCAAACCGCGCCGAGAATGACAGCAGCGCCCAAGAACACGGATTGATAAGGATAGAACTTTAACAAAAGCATGGATAACAAGTATGCCGCCAAGGTGCCGCACGGCACGGTTGAAGCAATGGAAAGACAGGCACGCTTGCGGTGTTCTTTAACCAGCAGGTGGGATATGATGTATAAAATGGGCGACCAAAGCATGGAATTGCCCAAGCCATTAATGCCCCAAAACAGCAGCATAATCGGGTACGATTTGCTGAAAAACATCATTGCATTGGCGAGGGTTGCCAAAAACAGGCCCGTGCCAATCATTTTAAAGGGTGAAATTCTGTCGCCGAGATAACCGGCTATCAGCTGTCCGCCGCCGTAGCAAACAAAAAATACGGTGCCGATTAATCCGCCTTGTGCTCTTGTAAAGGTACCGCTTTCGATCATTCCGGCCAGTGCGGCCGAATAATTCAGGCGGCCGATGTAACTAAAACCGTATACAATCCAGCACATAACAAACAAAATGCGACTTGTTTTTGCGTTTTGCAACGCTTTTGTCATAATCATCACTCCTATCAAAGCCAGTGATTATTATAGCATAGTTACGCTTAAAAAGCAAGCTGAAAAAGGTGCAAGACATGTTTTGCGTTCTCGCGAAATGGTGGTATAGAGTTAACTTGAATATGAAACAATAATTGTAAATGATACGAAGGAGTGTGGCTTTATGTGTACGGCTGTCAGTTTTTATGCCGATGGACTGTATTTTGGCAGAACGCTGGATTATGAAAATTCGTACGGTGAGGACGTTGTGATTATGCCGCGCCGATTTCGGCTGGCTTATGCAGAGGACGGAGCGCTTTCGGAGCACTATGCGGTGATCGGAACAGCACATGTTGCACAGGGGTACCCCTTGTTTTATGATGCGGTTAACGAGAAGGGCTTGGCGATGGGCGGGCTGAATTTTGTCGGCAACGCGGTGTATCGCGAGCCTTGCACGGGTCGGGAAAATATAGCGCAATATGAATTGATACCGCGAATTTTAAGCTGCTGCGCCGATACGAAGGAAGCGGAAAAGCTGTTAAGCCGCGTAAACATTACAAACACACCGTTTTCAAATGACATGCCGACAGCACAGCTGCATTGGATTCTTGCCGATGCGGACAGAACCATAACGGTCGAGGCAATGCAGAATGGCTTATTTGTGCATGAAAATCCTGTCGGTGTGCTGACCAACAACCCACCGTTTCAAGAGCAATTATTCCGTTTGAACGATTACATGCATCTTTCGGCGAAAAAACCGCAAAACACATTTGGAGGCAATTTGCCGCTTGAGCATTACAGCCGCGGAATGGGCGCAATCGGTCTGCCGGGAGATGTGTCCTCACAATCGCGCTTTGTACGTGCGGCGTTTACCCGTGCTAATGCGCTGACAGGGCAAACAGAGCTTGAAAATGTCGGTCAGGTGTTTCACATTATGGGCACGGTAGAGCAGGTGAAGGGATGCTGTGAGGTGGGCGAAGGGGAGTATGAACACACAATTTACACGGCGTGTGCCGATGCCAAACGCGGCGTATACTATTACACGGGCTATCATTGCAGGCAAATCACGGCAGTTTCGATGCATCATGAAGATTTAGAAGGAACAGAGCTTTGTTGTTACCCTATGCAGCGCACGGAGAGGGTGTATCTGCAAAATTAAAAAAACTGCAAATGTGCATGACTTGCATCGTGCACGTTTGCAGTTTTTTTCTTTACATTCTATAACGGGTTCCCTGATGCATGGCATCCATATAGTCAAGCGACTTGCCCGTACCTTTGGCAACGCAATAAACAGCATTTTCGGCAATGGTTACTTCAAGTCCTGTCTCTCGCGCAATGAGATGATCCAATCCGTAAATCAAGCTGCCGCCGCCGGTTAGCAAAATACCGCCGTTGCTGATGTCACCGACCAATTCGGGTGGTGTTTTTTCCAGTACCATGTGTACGGCATCCACAATTTGCGTGGCACATTCTTCCAGCGCAACAAGCATTTCATCAGAGGTGACGGTCACAACCTTCGGCAGACCCGTAATCAGGCAACGGCCTTTAATTTCTTTGGAAATCGGTTCGCTGCGCGGATATACACAGCCAATTTCAATTTTAAGCTCTTCGGCGGTTCTGTCACCAATCATCATGTTGTGCTTTTTGCGAATGTATTTCACAACGGCTTCGTCAAACTTATCACCGGCCACCTTAATGGAGTTGCTGACAACAATCTCACCCAAGGAGATAACCGCAACATCCGCTGTGCCGCCGCCGATGTCTACAATCATATTGCCATACGGTTTTGCAATATCAATTCCTGCGCCGATGGCTGCGGCGATCGGTTCTTCTATAATATAGGTTTTGCCTGCACCGGCAGATAGGGCGGCGTCAATAACGGCTTTTTCCTCCACTTCGGTTGCCTGGCTTGGCACACAAACCATAACACGCGGTTTGAAAAAACGATTTTTGCAAACCTTTTTTAAAAAATAGCGAATCATTTTCTCGGTTGTATCATAATCGGAAATTACGCCATCCTTTAATGGACGAATGGCCACAATATTGCCCGGTGTACGGCCGATCATGTTCTGTGCTTCAACGCCGACTTTTAACACCTTGCCGCTGTTGGTATCAATTGCAACAACGCTCGGTTCCTTCAGCACAACGCCTTTTCCCTTTACATATACCAAAACGGTTGCCGTGCCCAGGTCAATACCGATATCCTGTCTGAAATTAAACATTTGTATCCCTCCCGGTGTCTATATCAAAGTGTATCCCGTAGTATACAGTCTATATACATATTATACCTAATTTTTTTATTGGTTGCAATGTTTTTTTCAATTATTTTTTAATTTGCCGCCGATTTTGCCTTTTTCCTGCCGGCAGGGCAGACGCTGACACAAATACCGCAAACGGCGCCGCGTCCGATTTTTTGATACGCCTGTTTCATATGTGTGCTGCAAGCGCTTCTGTCCAAAATGGCGTTGCCGCCCGTGGCATAATCCATACCGGTAATGGCCATGGCCGGACAGGCATTGACACAGGCGCGGCAATTTTGACAAGGATTATTTTGAGAGAGAGGACGGAAGCCTTCGGATACGTCCACATCCGTCAAAACCGTAGCCAAACGAACGCGCGGACCGAATACGTCCGACAGAAACAGCGCACTGCGGCCGATCACGCCAAGTCCTGCGGCCACCGCAGCAGCTTTGTGTGAAAACAAGCCGGCAAATTCGCTGACGGATTGCGAAGCAGGGATGCACACATAACGTCCTCCGTGTTGTTCTAACAATAATCCCGTCATCAGCGCCAAACGATCCAAATAGGCATTTACCGTGCGGTAATGGTGAAAATAGGTATGCGTCGGCGCAGTCTTTACCGTATCAATGACGGCATCCGATAGGTGCAGCACAATGCTGACGGCATAGGGGAGTGCGGCGTATTCCGGCGGCGGTGTGATTTGGGAATAGCCGACCTCGGATGCGCCCTCATGTAAAAGGCGTGCGGTTAATTCATCAATCATGTTCATCACCAAATGCAATCAGTTCCTCAGCCTGTTTTAAAGTGGTTTCCGTCACGGCCTCGCCGCTGATAATACGTGCCAGCTCCTGTACGCGTTCTTTGTGAGAGAGCGGCAGAACTTCTGTTTTGGTACGTCCCTCCGCTGTGCTTTTTTGGATTAAAAAGTGCACATTGGCCATGGCGGCAATTTGCGCCAAATGTGTTACGCACAACACCTGTTTGTTTTGTGATAGACTGCGCAGCTTGCGTCCGATTTTTTGAGCGGCCATACCGCTGACACCTGTATCGATTTCATCAAAAATCAAGGTTTCGGCGCTGTCACCATCGGTTAACACCGACTTGATTGCCAGCATGATACGGGAAAGCTCACCGCCGGAGACAATTTTGTGCAGCGGCTGGTAATCCTCACCGGAGTTTGTTTGTAGCACAAAGCTGACCTGCTCCGCACCGTAGCGGTGCAGGGGTACGGGCGTTAAAACAATCTTAAAATCGGCATCCGGCATATTTAAAAAATGTAGATTTTCATTAATCGCCTTTGTAATGGCGGTTGTGGCCTTTTGACGCAGTGTGGTCAGGCGGTCTGCGGCAGCTGTAACTGCGGCTTCGGCCTCGGCCAGTTTTTGCTCCATTTCTTCTTTTTCTGCTTCGGCATTCTGCAAACGGGTAAGCTCTGCTTCGCATGCTGCGCCGTGCGCTAAAACGGCTTCAACGGTTGCGCCGTATTTGCGTTTTAAACGATAGATGGTATCGAGCCGCGATTCAATTTCATCAATCGGCATTTCATCCTCTGCCAAAAGTTCAAAATAGTTCCGCAGGGAGCGTGACAGCTCCTCGGTTTCCTCCAAAACAGTTTGCAGGGATTCATTCAGCGGCTCTAAAGAATCATCCAGCATCACAGCCGATTCGAGCGCGTCGGAGGCAACAGCCAGCGCCTGGCGTGCATCGGGCATTTCGTCCGTGCCCTCTGAAAGGGCGTTTAAGGCGGCAGCAATGCTGATTTCCAGCTGATTTTTATGATCTGCAATGTCGCGCCGCCGGATTAAATCCTCCTCCTCTTCGGGGGTGATTGCAGCCGAGCGGATTTCATCGGCCTCAAAGCTTAACATGTCAATTTTGCGGAGACGTTCGGCTTCGTCCATGTCCATTTCCTCGGCCTTTTTTTGCAGGTCACGCCATGCGGAAAAGGCAGCCTGATATGCAGTCAGTGCCTTTTCACCGGCATCTTTTAAAAAGCTGTCCAAAAAGTGAATATGGCTGGCTGCATCCAAAAGCGCCTGACTGTCGTGCTGGCCATGGATGTTGACCAGCAAATGACTGATCTGTTTCAGCTCAGCCAAGGTGGCCGGACGGCCGCCGATGCGGCAGATGTTTTTGCCGTCCTTTAAAAGCTGACGGGAGAGCAGGAGAGAGCCGTCCTCCTCAAGCATAATGCCTTGTTCGGTCAACAGGCCGCGCAAGGCATCGTTTTCGACGTAAAACAGGCCGCTGACTTCGGCACGGTCGGCGCCGCGGCGAATTAATTCGCGGTTGGCACGCATGCCCAGCAGCAGATTAATGGAGCCGATTAAAATGGATTTACCGGCACCTGTTTCGCCCGTTAATATATTTAATCCGTTCTGAAATTCAATTTCCACATCGTCCAGCAGTGCGATGTTGCGAATATGCAATGCAAACAGCATTTTCGTATTCCTCCTTGCGGTGACTATAAAAGAGCCTTAATGCGTTCGGTCAGCTGCATGGCAGCATCATCATCACGCGTTACGCAAAAAATCGTGTCATCCCCGGCAAGTGTGCCGACGATTTCTTCCATGGTAAGACCGTCCAAAACGGCGGCCGCCGCTTGCGCCATGCCGGAATGTGTTTTAATCACGACCATATTTTTTGCAAAGTCAACATGATCCACCGAACGGGAGAGAATCGTCATATGACGGCCGGAGGCATCCTCCGGTGCATTCGGCAGTACATAGCAATACAAGCCGGAAGCGTCGGGCGCTTTTGTAAGCTTTAATTCTTTAATATCGCGCGAGACGGTCGCCTGCGTCACGCGGAAGCCTTTTTCGCGCAGGGCAGAAGCCAACTCCTCCTGCGTGGCAATTGCATCATTTTTAATCAAATCCAAAATCACTGCATGTCTTTTCTGTTTCATAGCTTATTGTTCCTTTCCCAGCAGCTTATGCTGCAATACACGGTAAAAACGGTCACCGTGAATATTAATCAGGCGTGCCGTATAGTCTGAACGTTTTAAGGTCAGCACATCGCCTTCAGAGAAAACGGTGTTTCCCTGACCGTCACAGCTGATGACGACAGAGCGTGGATTTTCATTGCTTACGGTCATTGTCATTTCCCGAATATCCGGCACAACAATCGTGCGCGCATACAGCTTATGCGGACAGATGGGCGTTACCACAAAGCTGCTTGCGGCAGGGTCTAAAATAGGCCCTCCGGCAGACATGGAATAAGCCGTAGAGCCGGTAGGGGTGGCAACAATCATGCCGTCGGCCTTATAATCATCTACAAACTGATTGTTAATATAAAGGTTTAAGTCAATCAGCCGAGTGCTTTTGCGGCGGCTGACAACAATATCATTCAGTGCGTCAAAGGTTGTGGTTTTGCCGTTTGGGCGCGTTAAGACCGCGCGCAGCATCATGCGGTTTTCAATGGTGTAGGCACCTGTCAGCAAATCGCGCATGCAAACGTCAATTTCGTGTTTTTCCACTTCGGCCAAAAAGCCGAGATGCCCCAAATTGATGCCCAGTACGGGAATTTGATGCACGGCAGCCTTTCGAGCAGCCTCCAGCAGAGTGCCGTCGCCGCCTAAGGCAACGGCCAAGTCAATGCTTTTGTTAAACAGCTTGTTTTGCGGCACAAACGCAGCGCCGCCGTGCAGCATACCGCTGAATTCGCTGCTGATAAAAACCTCTCGATCGGCCAAAAGTGCCAAAACCTTTTTTGTATAAAACAAATCGGGATCGCGCTCTAAATTCGGCATTAAAACAATGCGCTTCACGGCAATCCTCCTCACTGCATAAATTTGTATATTCATACATATATAAGTATAACACAGCAACCCTGGAATTGTCAATTAATCCTTTTACAGATTTGTACAGTGAAAGCTCTATA
>UQYH01000108.1 GCA_900545185.1 uncultured Eubacteriales bacterium
ATGTTATAATATTTATATCGGTATGCGGCATAGCTAAGCCGAACCGATGTAAAGTTGCTATATTCCTATAATTTTATACCCTTTCGTTTCATTATTTTAGCGTTCAGCGCGCAAGCGTTGTCGGCCGGGTCCTGCGCAATCTAAGCCTGCGAACCTCGTCAGGTGGGGAACCAAGCAGCGATAAGCAGTGTCTTGGATGTGATGCAGGATCACCCGGCGTGAAACGACAGTATGTTTAATTCCGCTTATCAAGCGGTTTTTTTCGTATAGCATACATTCAGGCAGGAAGCCGCCCTTTAAAGCTGCTGTTTTGCCCTTAATTTTGATTGATTGTGAAAGGAGGTTGTGAGCTTGGCATATCAGGCCCTTTACAGAACATGGCGCCCCATGGTGTTTGATGATGTTGCCGGTCAGGAGCATATTACTCAAACGCTGCGCAACGAAATTAAAACAGACAGCTTGGCTCATGCTTACCTTTTTTGCGGAACGCGCGGCACGGGTAAAACCTCTACCGCCAAAATTTTGGCACGTGCCGTAAACTGCGAACACCCCATTGACGGCAACCCCTGTAACGAATGTCCCACCTGCAAAGGTATTTTGGACGACAGTATTTTGGACGTGGTGGAAATCGACGCAGCATCGCGCAACAAAGTGGAAAACATCCGCGATTTGATTGATGATGTAATTTTTTTGCCCACACAGGCTAAAAAAAAGGTATATATAATTGACGAGGTGCATATGGTCACAACGCAAGCCTTTAATGCACTTTTAAAAACGCTGGAGGAACCCCCGGCCCACGTTTTGTTTATCTTGGCCACAACAGAATTGAACAAAATCCCGGCCACGGTATTATCCCGCTGTCAGCGGTTCGATTTTAAGCGCATCTCGCTGGATGCCATTACGGCAAGGCTGACAAAAATCATCACCGCCTCCGGCCGCACCGTTGCGCCCGAGGCCGTGCAAATGATTGCCGAGCTGGGTGACGGCTCCATGCGTGACTCACTGAGTATTTTAGAGCAGGTTCTCGGTTACTCCGAGGATTCCATTACGTATAACGATCTGCTGTCCATCATCGGCATTACGGATTATGACGCATTGTTTCAAATGTGCGAAGCATTCTCGGCCGGTGACGCAGGCAGCGCACTCACCGTGTTTGACAGGGCGATTGAAAACGGAAAAGAGCCGGATGTTTTAATTGACCGATTGGTTCATTTTCTGCGTGATTTAATGGTCGTTAAGCTGACGCGCGACCCGGCAGCCATTGTGCACACCTCGCCGGAGCATTTGCAGCGCATGAAAACGCTGTGTCAAAGCTTTACAAAAGAAAAGCTGATTTTTTCACTCAAGCTGTTAAACGAAGCTGTCATTAACGCCAAAGCTTCGGCCGGCAGCCGCACTGTTTATGAATTGGCCTTGGTAAAGCTTTGCCAGCCGTCATATGATGCTTCTGTCGAAGCGCTCTGTGCACGTGTGGCCGATTTGGAAGCAAAGCTTGCAGGCGGAATTTCTTTTGTTTCGTCAGCACCAAGCGCGGCAAACGCTGCCCCTGCTGTCGCAGAAGCTGCCCCGATGCAACCAGGCGATGATTTGCCGCCGTGGGATATGCCGCCGATGCCGACAGAACCCGACGCACCGCCGGCGCCGCCTGTGCAGGAGGACGTACCGCCGATTGCTCCGGCACCGCAGACATCGGCTCAGACCGAACCCGGTGCCGCCATTTCTCCCGAAGCCGACAAGGAAAGTGCTCCTGCTCCAAGCGAAGGCGAACCGCTTTTTGTGAGCCGCTGGAACGAAGTGAAGGAATATATCCGAGGCCATCGCGGTATGCCCATCATTCCGCACTTAAACCGTGCAACGCCTATGCTTTTAAACCAAAAGCTGGCATTGGTTTTTCCGCAGGAGGCGGCTATGAACAAAACCGTTACGGCGCGCCCTGCCACACTCACTTTAATTCACGAGGCTGTGCTGGCTGTTACGGGGGAGGATTTTGAGGTGCAGTGTCTTTCCGAAAAAGAGGCAGGCGTACCCAAAAGCAACGATGATGCTTTTAGCAAGCTGATGGATTTGGCCAAGGAACACAGCGAGATTGAAATTTTATAAATGTATGTAAAACACAAGGATTTTTTCCTTGTTTGATAAAACAATAATAAACAAGCCGCAGCAGCGCGGCGGAAACGGAGACAAACATGGCAAAAGGAAATAAATTTACCGGCGGCGGTATTAACCCGAATAAAACAAGCATGATGCAGCGCGTTCAAAAAATGCAGGAGGAAATGGAACGCACGCAGGAAGAAGTCGGCGAAAAGACTGTGGAAACCACCGCAGGCGGCGGCGCTGTTACGGTTGTGATGAAGGGAAATCACGAGGTTGTATCGGTTAAACTGAACCCCGAAATTGTTGACCCCGATGACATTGAAATGCTGGAGGATTTAATTGTTGCAGCCGTCAACGAGGCCAACACAAAGGCTTCGGACATGATGGAGGAAGCCATGAGCACCATTACGGGCGGTCTGAATATTCCCGGCCTGTTTTAACCATACGCTAAAACTCTAAAATATCGGAGGGCATTACAGATGAAGGTATTATTTTTATCGGTTCCGACCGGTCAAGGACATCACCAGACCGCGAAAGCTGTTTTGGAGTATTTTGAAGGTAATGAAGACGTTGAATGTCGTTTTTTGGATGTTGTGGATAATACCAGCACATTTTTGGCCGATTCATTGCAAAAAGGCTATCTGCTTTCCACAACCGTAACGCCTAAGGTATACGGCACCTTTTACGACCTAGCCGATAAGCGTGACCCCACGCGTTATTCTTCTGTCGGCAAGCTGGTCAAATCAGTGCTGAATAAAAAGCTTTTAAAATACCTTAAGCTTTACGATCCGGATATTATCGTTGCAACACATATCTTTTCGGCGATCGCCATGAGTTATCTGCGCAAAAAATATCCCGTTCGTGCCAAAACCATTGCCATTATCACAGACTTTACCATTCACCCCTTTTGGGAAGATGTGGATTTGGATTATTACGTAACCGCTTCGGAGCTTTTGGACTTTCAAGCTCAAAAAAAGGGCTACCCTGCCTACAAGGTAAAGCCCTTTGGCATACCCATTCAGCCGCGTTTCGCGCACAAAATGCCAATGGCTGAAGCACGCGCGCAGCTGGGACTTGAAAACAAATTCACCATTTTGTTAATGATGGGTTCCATGGGCTACGGAAGCGATACGCTTTCCGCCGTCCGCAGCTTAGATCGCATGAAGGAAGATTTTCAGCTGATTACGGTTTGCGGTAACAACAAAAAGCTTAAGGCGCGGATTGATGCTATGACAAAGCGCAAAACCATTATCAATTACGGTTACACGCATGAGGTCTGTACCTTGATGGATGCGGCAGACTGCATTATTACCAAGCCCGGCGGTCTTTCTTCATCCGAAGCACTGGCCAAGAACCTGCCGATTATTATGATGGATCCCATTCCGGGTCAGGAGGACAGAAATAAGGAATTTATGCTAAACAACGGCATTGCTCTTTCTGTCAGCAGCACCTTCCCGGTAACGGAAGCCGTTTACCAATGTATACATTATGATTATAAAATGGAAATGCTCAAGGCAAATATGAAGCATATCGCCAAGCCGAATGCGGCTGCCTCTTTGGGCGAATTTATGTTAAGTCTTTGCCGGGGCGAGGATGCAAAATAATCATATTTATTTTACAGCCGCAAATGCGGCAGAACGGAGGTTTTTTATGAAACTTGTATTTGCAATCGTCAATAACGAAGACGGAAACCTTGTCATGCGTGAGCTGAACAAGGCCGGTTTTTCCGTAACCAAAATGGCCTCAACGGGCGGTTTTCTCCGCGCGGGCAACACAACTCTGCTTGTCGGTACCGAGGAAGAAGATGTGCAAAAGGCCGTTGATTTGATTGCCAAGCACAGCATGAAACGAAAACAAATTATGTTTACCCCCGAGCCGTATATCGGTGTTGCTTCCGGCGACTATGCCTCTTACCCCGAGGAGATCGAAACCGGCGGCGCAACCATTTTTGTTGTGGATGTGGAGCGTTTTGAAAAGGTTTGATTATGCTTCTGTCACCGGGCATGACTTAATTTGCAAAAAGCTGCGCCACGCAGTCAGCCAAAACCACGTGGTAAACGCATACCTTTTTGCCGGTGCCCCCGGCATCGGCAAAAAAACGGTGGCGCGGCCTTTTGCGGCCTCACTGCTGTGCGAACAGCCAAAGGACGGTGCACCCTGCGGAGAGTGCACTTCCTGCCGTCTGTTTGCAGCAGGCAATCACCCGGATTATAAAGTGATTACAAAGCCGACCGATAAAAAAACAATTGGCGTTGATGTGGTGCGCGAACAAATTGTAAAAGAGGCATATATCCGTCCTTTTACGGCATCACGCAAGGTGTTTTTAATTGAAAACGGAGAGCTTTTAACGCCGGAGGCGCAAAACGCATTGCTTAAAATACTGGAGGAACCGCCGGAGTATGTGTTTTTTATCATTGCGGCAGATTCGCAAAATCACATGCTGGAAACCGTTCTTTCCCGTTCGCTAAAGCTACAGTTTTTGCCTTTGTCTGCCTCCTGCTGCCGCTCTTATTTTGCCAAGCTGCCATCCGGCACGCCGGAGCGGCGCACATTGGCCGCCGCATTTGCACAGGGCAACATCGGCCGCGGCAAAAAAATGCTGGAGGATGATGCATTTTACGAATTATATCAAAGCACCGCAGAGCAGATAAGCCGTCTGCCGCAGGATACATCGGCATTATTGGCCATGCAGCAGTTTTTGACTGCCAATAAAGAGCAAATTCAAACTGTCATTGAATTTATGCTTATTTTTCTGCAAGATGCTCTGCACCAAAGCCTGCGTATCGGTGCGCCGCTCTTATGTGCCGATCGGCCGGATGCGGTGAGCGCCTTTTGCAGCAAAGCAGACACAGGCAGCATCATTCGCGTAACCGAGGCTTTCATTGCATATCAAAACCGATTGCAAAAAAACGCAAACTTTACGATAGCAGGCCTTGAACTGCTAACGAGGATTCAGGAGGAATTTCATGACTAAGGTAATAGGAATCCGATTTAAGTCGGTAGGTAAGATATATTATTTTGACCCCGATGGCAAGCATTTTTCCGTTGGTGACGGCGTGATAGTCGAGACAGCACGCGGCACGGAATACGGCCGTGTTGCCATGGCAGAAAAGGAGATTGACGAGACTCAGTTCTCCATCCCCATCAAAAAAATTGTCCGCGCTGCAACCGAAGCAGATGAAAATGTATTGAAAGAAAACGAGAAAAAGGAAAAAGAGGCCTTTGGCATTTGTGTTTCTAAAATTCAGGCAAACAAGCTTGAAATGAACCTAATTGATGTTGAATATACATTTGACCGCAGCAAAATTTTGTTTTATTTCACGGCAGACGGGCGTGTGGACTTTCGCCAGCTGGTTAAAGATTTAGCCTCCGTCTTCCGCACGCGTATTGAACTGCGCCAAATCGGTGTGCGTGACGAAGCCAAAATGCGCGGCGGTTTAGGTATTTGCGGACGTCCGCTTTGCTGCTCACTGTTTTTGGGGGACTTTGAGCCGGTTTCCATTAAAATGGCAAAGGAACAATCGCTCTCACTGAATCCCACAAAAATTTCCGGCACCTGCGGCCGATTGATGTGCTGCCTGAAGTACGAACAGGAGGCATATGAAGCCTTAATCCGCGAAACGCCAAACGTCGGCGCACTGGTGGACACCCCGACAGGCCGCGGCGTTGTTATCTCTACCAGCCTGTTAAAAGGGTTGGCACAGGTCAAAATGGATGCCGGGAACGAGAACACGGTAAACGAATTTAAAGTATCGGAACTTGTGATTATAAAAGACGGCGCAAAGCGCAACCAAGAGGCCGATATTGACCTTTCCTCTTTAAAAGAACTGGAAAAGCAATAAAATCGGACACGCTTTGCCTGCTTTTTAAATACAGCCGCACGGCGGCAGATAGGAGATTATCCATGGCTAAGAAAAAAAAGGAATTTTTATTATACGGCGGAAAGCCGTTATTGCGTGATGATAATGTGCTGTATTACGGTGATTTTAGCGAGAATTTCATTACACGCTTTACGATTTTAGAGACTAAAAAGCTGCACGATTTAAATGTTGCCTCCAAAGTCAGCATCGAACTGTTAGAAAAAAACGGGCCGGACATCAGCACTGCCCGTTTGACCAAAAAGGCAGAGCGTGACGGCCTTTATGCCGCGCTGGACATCGGCGTTTACTGGCTGGAGGATATTTTGGAAATGGAACGCGACTTTTTGCAAAAGCAGGCTGCACAATAAAAACCACAAAGCAAAGGATCATAAAGGAGAATTTTCATGAACGGTATACCCGAAATCGGCATGCGCGCACACGATTTAAACGCGCACACGCCACAGGCGCTGCAAGAAAAATGCAAGGCGCTGCAAATCCCTTATGTTCAGCTGGCGCTGCGTAAATCCTTTTCCGAAATTGTATGGACAAACCACACCTTCAGCATCGGTCTTGCCGAAAAAATCAAAGCCGATTTGGGAGACGTACGCATTTCCGTTTTGGGATCTTACATTAATTTGCTGGCCGAAGGCGAAGCGCTGGAGCATGAGCTGAATGTTTTTCGTCAAAATATGCTGTTTGCTAAGTTTTTGGGTGCCGGCGTTGTCGGTACCGAGACGGGTCTGAGCGACCACAGCGAAGCCGATTATCAAAAGGTTTGCCGCGCCGTACGTACATTGGCAGACGATGCGGAAAAGCTTGGGGTTATGATCGGAATCGAGGGCGTAAAGCAACACACCATCCACTCGCCGCAAATGATGCGCCGCTTGCTGGATGATGTTGATTCGCCGAATGTTCTGACAATTTTTGACCCGATCAATTATCTCTCGGCCGACAATTACACAGAGCAGGATCAAATCATTCGTGATGCCTTTTCTCTGCTGGCAGACAAAATGACGGCTGTTCACTTAAAGGATTATACCGTAACCGATGGTATGCTTCGTCTCGTACAAATCGGCAGCGGTGATTTTAACATGAAGCTGCTTTTTGATTGCATCCGTGCCGAAAAGCCGTATATGGACGTTTTGCTGGAAGGCAGCAGCGAAGAACTGTTTCATACCGAACGGCAAGCCGTTTTGACGAAAGCGGAAATCATATAGTAAAGAGGGTGAAGCAAAATGAAATCATTTTGTTTCATCCTCTTTTTGTTTCATCCTCTTTTGGGGCTTTAGAAAAATAATGCTTTATGCGGTCTGCGCATTTTGCCTCAGCTCCTTAG
>UQYH01000109.1 GCA_900545185.1 uncultured Eubacteriales bacterium
GGCTCACCTTTTAAAGTATGATTCGGCTCAGGGTAAGTATGCGCTGGCTGACACCGTTTCCGCCGGTGAAGATTCCATCACGGTTGACGGCAAGACCATCAAAATTTATGCTGAAAAAGACGCTGTAAACATCCCTTGGGGTGCTTTGGATGTAGACGTTGTTCTGGAATGCACAGGCTTCTACACCTCTAAGGAAAAGGCTTCTGCTCACATCACCGCAGGCGCTAAAAAGGTTGTTATTTCTGCTCCGGCCGGTAACGATCTGCCCACCATCGTTTACAACGTTAACCACAATATTTTAACAAAGGATGACAAGATTATTTCTGCTGCATCCTGCACAACAAACTGCTTGGCTCCCATGGCTAAGGCTTTGAACGAGTACATGCCCGTTGAAAGCGGTATCATGTCCACCATTCATGCTTACACAGGCGACCAGATGATTCTGGACGGCCCGCAGAGAAAGGGTGACCTGAGAAGATCCAGAGCCGGCGCTGTTAACATCGTTCCGAACTCCACCGGTGCTGCTAAGGCTATCGGTCTGGTTATCCCCGAACTGAACGGCAAGCTGATCGGTTCTGCTCAGCGCGTTCCGACCCCGACCGGTTCTACCACAATCCTGGTAGCTGTTGTTAAGGGTAAGGCTACTGTTGAAGGCATCAATGCTGCTATGAAGGCTGCTGCTAACGAATCTTTTGCTTACAATGAGGATGAAATCGTTTCTTCCGATATCGTAGGCAGCCGTTTCGGTTCTATCTTTGACGCAACACAGACCATGGTAACCAACATGGATAACGGTTACTCTCAGGTTCAGGTTGTTTCTTGGTATGATAATGAAAATTCTTACACCAGCCAGATGGTAAGAACCATTAAGTACTTCGCTGAATTAGGCTAAGCTTAAACGGCATTATACACAATGAACTCTAAGGCGTTGCATAAAAGCAAATCCGCTTTTATGCAACGCTTTTTCTTTGTGGTGCAGCGTTTTGCCTGACAATTTAAAACGTTTTAAACGCCGCGTTCGCGTATATATTGCAGCGCCTTGCGTGCCAGCCAGTAAAGACGTCCGTTCGGTTCATCTTCCATTTCGCGGAGCATGCCGTCCGTATCCTCAACAATGCCGCGATACGAAAATTCCCACACGATGTCGTTAGGCTTTGTCAATTCGTGAATCTCACTCGGTACGGCTTTACCGGTTACGCCCGTAAAGATGGCATCGGCAAAATCCTGCTGATTTTCGCGCAGCAGCTTTGCATCGTGCGGCGTATCAATAAAGGCGGTTTCAACCAAAATGGCCGGACATTTTGTGCCGCGCAGCACCCCCAAATCCGGGCGTGCCTTAACACCGCGATCGGCCAAAACAAGGTTTGTTGTCAACTCTTTTTCAACGCGTGCAGCAATCTCGGCGGCTTTTCCTTCTAAGCTGTAAACCAGCACTTCGCTGCCTGTACCGCCGCCCGAATTGGTGTGAATACTGATGAATAAATCGGCGCCCCATTCGTTGGCTGCGGCACAACGTTCGGCAATGCTCTCACTGACGGTGCTGCCGATGCTGTCCGTCAGCTTTTGGCGAGAAAGCTTTACCTCGTCTTTGTTATTTATAAAAAGACGCTCCAGCTTTTTGGAAATATAAAAGCTGATGTCCTGTTCACGCAGATTGTTGCCCACAGCGCCGGTATCGGCACCGCTGTAATTATGACCGGGGTCGATAAAAATTTTCATGTGCTAAACCTCCTTTCGGGTAAAAAATATACTGTAGGCAGATGCCTACAGTATATTTTATGTATGAAAGTATAAGTGTTGTTACTCGTCCTTTTGCGGCGTGCTTTTTTCGGCCAGCAGGTCACGAATTTCGGTCAGCAGCTCTTCGGTTGTGGGCTGTTTTTCCTCTTCTTCGGCTTCTTCCTCTTCCTTGTTTGCTTCAAAGGTTTGCAATAGCTTTGCTTTAGCGTTTGTCAGCAAACGGACGAATAAAAAGATGGAAAAGGAAATCAGCAAAAAGTCTAAAACGTTTTGCAAAAAATTACCGTATGTAATGGCGGCTTCCGGCTTTATCACCACGCCGTTTTCCACAACCGCTTGGCTCAGCACAAGCTTTAGTTCCTTAAAATCCATACCGGCGGTTAAAAAACCGAAAATCGGCATAATCAAATCGTTTACAATAGAGGTGACAATTTTACCGAAGGCGCCGCCGATAATGACACCAATGGCCATATCAATGGCATTTCCCTTTACGGCAAAGTCTTTAAATTCTTTCAGCATATCGTTCTTCCTTTCTTTTGTTTTTTATATAGCAGGCGATGCTAAAACGCTGTATACAATCTCCTTCATTTCATCTAACGTTTCGGCCGCAAAGGCCTTTCTTTTAGCGGCGGCAGAGTGGGGGATTCCTTTAAAATACCATGCGATGTGCTTTCTGGCCTCCAAAATGCCCAAATGCTCTCCCTTGCAGGCTACCAAAAGGTCTAAATGCCTGCAAATTGTTTCCAGCTTTTCAATGCTTGTAACGGCGGCATATCGGCCTGTTTCTAAACATTCTCGAATTTGACGGAAAATAAAAGGATTTCCTTCGGCAGCACGGCCAATCATCACGCTGTCACACCCGGTTTGCGCTTTCATAGCTGTCACATCTTCGGGGACGGCTATATCGCCGTTACCGATCACGGGGATGGACACCGCTTTTTTGACGGCGGCGATATCGTTCCAATCGGCACAGCCTGCGTAAAATTGCTGACGTGTACGGGCGTGGAGTGTGACAGCCGCAATTCCGGCAGCCTCTGCCGCCTGCGCAAGTGCAACACAGTTTTTGCATGTATCATCCCAGCCCGAACGGAATTTTACGCTGACGGGCACAGAGGCAGCCGAGACAACAGCGGCCATAACACGTGCGGCCTTCTCAGTTTCGCGTCCCAAGGCGGCACCGTCTCCGTTGGTGACGATTTTCGGCGTGGGGCAGCCCATGTTTATATCAATCGCCTGTGTGCCGTTTTTCTGCACATATTCTGCCGCGCGAGCCATAATATCCGCATCGCTGCCAAAAATTTGTACAATCAGCGGCGCTTCGTCTTTCGTTGTCTCCAGCAGCTTATTTGTCTTTTTATCACGATATTCAATGCCCTTGGCGCTGATCATTTCCGATACAACCAAATCGGCACCGAAGGATTTACAAATCAGCCGAAAGGGCAAATCTGTCACGCCGGCCATGGGGGCAAGAATTATTTTGTTTTGATATTGCAAGAATGCAAGCTCCTTTCCGATGCATAAAAATCAAAGTGAAGCACAGTAGCCAATGTATGTAGCCTATTAAAATTATTAAGGTATGTGTTCATTATACCACATTCCGTCTGTATTTTCAACCCTATTTCGTATGTTTCACGTGAAACATGGCAAAAAAAGAACAAGCAGCCGAGCGATAAAATCGCATAAACTGCTTGTCCCGTGTAGAATTATAAGAGATACGACCTAAATTTACGAAACCTACTTACTTATTTCAAGTATTTTCATTTCAAAGTCACCGTTCGGCGCATTGACGGTCACAACATCGCCAGCCTTTGCGCCAATCAGTGCACGGCCGACGGGCGATTCGTCCGATATTTTGTTATTCATCGGATCCGCCTCTTCCGAGCCGACTAAGCTGTAGGTTTCCTCTTCCTCCATGTCAATATCCAAAACTTTAACCTTAATACCAACGGATACAACATCGGTGGAGATTTCATCTTCATCTATAATTTTAGCATTTTTTAACATTTTTTCAAGCTTCACGATTTTAAGTTCAACATCGGCCTGCTCATTCTTTGCTTCGTCATACTCTGCATTTTCGGATAAATCACCGAAGCCCAAGGCAACCTTAATTTTTTCGGAAACTTCTTTACGTTTTTCTGTTTTTAAATATTCAAGCTCGCGTTCGCGTTCTTTTAAGCCTTCGTACGTTAAATAAACCGGTTTTTCTGCCATCGACCATTCATTCCTTCCTTTAGGCATGCGGAGTCTGTTTTTCGCGATGCCCCAGCCAAGGCTTATGATATTTTGCGGTACAAAGCGCCGTTCAAGCTTTGGCTATGTACAGACAATAACTGTACTGTAAATCCTAATACTAGTATTATAAACAATAATTCGTCATTTGTCAATCATTATTTTTAATTTTACTGATTTTAGGTGTATATATCTTAAAAAATCGTGAAATTGCACTGTCTGAGAGCGCTTGTTCGTGCAAATAGCATAAAAATTCTACCGTTGCCTGATTGTATTTGCAATAATGCGACAATTCGCGAAATGCGTCTTTTATGAAAAAGGAAACCTCTAAGCTGCCGCCACGCATCACAATATCGCAATCCTGCCTTTGCCCGTCTGCCGAAATATACACTTCATTCTGCCGCTTTTCCTGTTTGGTCAGGGGCAGATACAGTCCGTATTCCTCTAAAAAATAAGCCGCCAAATCACCAAACCGTTCCGGCTGACCCGTTTCAATGCGGATACGCCGCACATGCCGATACAGCTTCAATATCAGCTGCCGCGCCGTTTCGGGTATATCGGTGCACAAAACAACCGTGCTTTCGGCCAAATTGATACCGCTCTTTGCCGCATATTTTCTTAGTATATCATAAATTTTGTAGTTTATCACGGAAAAACCGTCAAACACCGTGAAATTTTGCGTAAGCGGCGCCAATGTTTCGGCAACGGACGGCGGTATTTGGCTGAGTAAAATCCGGTCAATTTGGTTATCCTTTAAATATGTAACAAATCGCCGCATTGCTTTTTCGGACGGCGCGGTTTCACACACCGGCAGACGAAACAAGGAAACCGGCTTTCCCTCGCAGCTGATGACCGTTTTGCAGCGGCGCAAGGTGCGGCGTAAAAAAATACCCCTGTCTGCCTTCGATAATCCGGGCGTAAAATATACAATTCCACAGGCCATGATGTAATCACTCCGTTTTATAACAGATATTTCTATGTCGGATGCTCCTATATCACTATATGGCCGATGAAGGGAAAAAATACGTAAAATTGTGATAGATAGGTCGTTTCTACAAAATTAAATGCAATTTTATGTACAGGAAATTGACAAAATTATATTGAATAACCGTAGGGGCTGGGTTCTGCTCCGCCCAAAAGAAAAAATAAAGGGTTTACAACGGGCGGAGCAGAGCCCCGCCCCTACGCAATGTTGGTGTAAGCAAAATAACCATCGGTATTTACAACATAAATAAAACACCTGTAGGGAACGGCCTATGTGCCGTTCCGAAAAAAAATTGTAAAATAATAAGGAACAGCACACAGGCCGTTCCCTACGATTTTACCGAAAAAGGGCATACATTTAAAACAAACAGACACAAAAAGTTTCTCGCAAAACAGAATAAATTGAATACAACATTCGCAAAAACATTACCTATAATCTATAATCTATAATCCATCCTCTTCATCAAACATCTCCAAAAAACTATCCCTTGTATACAGGCTGTTTAACACATCCAGCAGCACATTGGCCGAAAGGCGCGGCGGCAGGTTTAATGTTTTGCACAGCGTTTCGCGTTTTTTGCGGCTTTCACTGCCGCCCGAAAGGCCGAGGCAATACAAATCCTGCTTGGTGATGCGTACATCGGATATAGTTGACATAATATGACATTCTGCACGCTCCAGCGCGGCCAAAAGCGCCTCGTCACGCATGCCTTCAACCCCCAAAAGCCCCTCTTTGCCGGGCTTTTCCTTGCGCCTTTCCTTGCCGTGCACAGCCGGGATAAAGGCATGCTTCACATTTTTCCCGGCTAGGCAGCTTTTAATATAATTACGGATGGCAAACCCGGCCGCATCCGAATCGGTCAGCACAATCAGACCTGTTTCATCGGCCAGACGGCCTAAAAGACCGAGCATTTCTTGATTTTTAAAAATCATAAATCCGTCGGTTTGTATAATGTTGGCATCCACCAGCTGCGACAGTCGGATTTTGTCGTATTTTCCCTCAACCACAATGGTTTCGCGTATGTGTTTCATGGCAGCCGCCTTTTAATGCAAGCGCACGGGCAGCACAATGTAACGGAAGCTTTCGCCCTCGGTCGGCTGGATAACAACGGGGTTTAAGTCGGTTGAAAACGTCAGGCGGATTTCCTTGCAGTCCACGTTTTTAAACGCGTCCAGCAGATACCGCGGATTAAAGGCAATTTCAATCGGTTCGCCCTTCATTTCTACATCAAATTTATCCTGCACCTGACCCAGCAGCGTTTCACAGTTGATGTAAACCTGCCCGTCCTCAATGTGCAGCAGCACATGGCCTTTAATCGACTCACTGGCAATCAGCGCGGCGCGGTCAACCGAATCTAAAATTTCTTTGGTATCGGTCACCACAAACAGGGTGTTTTCGTGGCGCGCCACATCCTCATAGCTTAAATAATCGCCGTCAATCAAACGCGTGGTAACGGTGCAGTCTTTCAGCTTCATTTGCGCCTGTTTGTCGCTGACGCGGATTTCCACCTCGTAATCACTGTCGCCCAGCAGCGTGAGCAGCTCACGCGCGGTTTTACCCTGCAAAATAAAGCGGAACGTGCCGTCATGCTCGGTCGGCTCGCGACGAATGGCAAGACGGTATCCGTCACAGCCGACAACATTAATTAAATGATCCTTAATATCAAACAAAAGACCGGTTAAAAAAGGCTTAATATCGTTCATCGCAACGGCGTACAGCGTTTGGCGAATGGTATTTTTTAAGGTTTGTTCCTTAATTTTAATTTCGTTTTTGGCAATAATCTCCGGCGGACGGGGGAATTCGTCACCCGATGCGGTCGAAAAGTTAAAGTTGGCATTGCCGCAGGATAAAAGGATGGCGTTTGCGTCGCTGACCTCTATATGTACATCGTCCACATAAGTCGGCAGCTTTTTCACAGCGTCCGAAAACAGGTTGGCTTTAACAACACAGTTGCCCTTTTCGGTCACCTCGCCGGGGATGATACAATCGATGCACAGCTCTAAATTGTTGTCCAAAAAACGGATGGCATCGGCCTTGGCTTCTATATAAATGCCCTCCAGAATATTCATTGTGGATTTGGCGGCAACCGCACGTTCCACAATGTTGACCGCGTCTAACAAATCGCTGCGGTGAAATCGAGCAGTTGATTACAGGAAAGGCTGTCCAGAAGAGAATCCGGCTGGATCTGACTTATGATGAGATT
>UQYH01000110.1 GCA_900545185.1 uncultured Eubacteriales bacterium
AAAAAATATAAGAGGCAATTTGTTTGGCACGTTCTAAAAATTCAGGCAATCCAGTTTCTCGATAGCACATCGTATAGGTCTCACAGAAGGAATACTTGACAATATTTCAATAAACAAAATGTTCTTATGCCCATCAGCGATATCACTTAAATTTGGTATTTGTGATTGGCATAATGAGATGTTCGCAATTCAAAAGAAAATGAAAGACCGCTCTGATAGTATTTATGTTATAGCCGACAGCAGTAAGTTTGAAACCAAAGCTCTTATGAAAATTGATGATGCGAAGATTTGCCGATGTTTTATAACAGACAAGGAATTGCCATCAGGTATAAAAGAGTTGTATGCCGAAAACGGATTGAATATTATTACAGATTGAGGTTAAAAGTATGGAACACAAAAAAAGCGTAAGAAATATGTCGGCTCTTTTTGCATTTACATATATGATAAGTTATATGACAAGGATCAATTTTGGATCTGTAATATCTGAAATGGTAAGAGATACAGGTTACACACGGGCAGCTTTGGCAGCGGCAATTACTTGCAGTTCCGTAACGTATGGCTTCGGTCAGCTCATAAGTGGATTTTGCGGTGACAGGCTCAGGCCAAAATTTTTGTGTCTTTGCGGACTTATAACTACAGGAATTGTTAATATTCTTATCCCATTGTGCGGATCGACAGTAATTATGACGATATTATGGGGTGTAAATGGACTTGCTCAAGCATTTATGTGGCCGCCTATTGTGAAACTAATGACGGAACTGATGACAGAAGAAGAATATAAGCATGCAACGGTTGTGGTATCGTGGGGAAGTTCGGTCGGAACCATTATTATGTATCTGATTGCACCTGTGTTTATAACTTTTATGAACTGGAAAAGCATATTTTGGGTATGCGGTTTGATGGGAATAGGCGCCGCAATACTGTGGAATAGAAAATGTATTGATGTGCCGGTAAGTCACATTGCCGGTGATGATGCTAAGAAGATGTCCGAAGACGGATTTTCGGCGCTGCTTTTGTTTGTAATGATAGCCATAGTTCTTCAGGGAATGCTTCGTGACGGAGTGACAACATGGATGCCGTCACTCGTTGCGGACATCTACCATATGTCAAACTCTGTGTCAATTTTAACCGGGGTGGCTTTGCCGCTTTTCGGTATAATCTGTTTTCGCGCAGCAGAGAGATTATATCAATTTTCGCCGGATAATCCTGTTAAATGTGCCGGGATAGTTTTTGGATTAGGAACGATTTCGGCAGTGATTCTTTATGTAACATCCGGCAGAAATGCAGCGCTCACAGTATTCTGTGCTGCATTACTTACAGGATGTATGCATGGTGTCAATTTGTTGCTTATATGCATGGTGCCGCCGTATTACAAAAAGCGAGGCGGAGTAGCGACAATTTCGGGGCTACTCAACTCTTGTACATATATAGGCAGTTCAGTATCAACATATGGTATTGCAGCGGTAGCGGACAGGTTTGGTTGGCAAACGACTGTATTTGCATGGATTATCATTGCCGCTGTAGGATGCATTATATGTTTTGCATGCGTTCGGCCATGGAAAAAATTTGTTTATAATGAAAAAATGGAATATAATGAGTGAGGGAGAAATAATAAGCTGCTGTTTCAGAACCCCCGGACATGTTGCAGAGAAATTAGGCAGTATGATGTATCTTTCAGATATGATTAAGGAAAAGCACCCGGAGTTTAATATTAAATATGGTAAAGGCGGCAAAGTTTATTTCTATACCGATGATTGATGAGAGCGGATTCAGTTTCAATTTGAAACATTTTTGACAAAATATATACAAAAACAAAATTATATGGTACACTGTAAATAATACATATAGTCACAAAATAGAATACGAATTTTACTGTAAAGGAGCATGCAAATGAAACGATTCCGCCTTTTTAGCCTTTTTCTTCCCCTTGCGCTCATAACGCTTTTCGGTGGTCTTTGCGGTTGTGATGCACCGGCCGAAGAAAAAACCTTGTCGCCCGATGTTCCCGTCATGACCGTCTCGTTTTTGGATGTCGGGCAGGGGGACAGCGCCTTTATCCGCTTTCCGGGCGGCAAAACGGCGTTGATTGACGCCGGAGAAGCTAAATCGGCCGATGCCGTGCTTGCTTCCATTGAAGAAAGCGGCACAAGTAAAATTGACTATGTCATCGCCACGCATCCGCACGCCGACCATATCGGCGGTATGCGGCAGGTGATTGAGCGGTTTGACATCGGCGAAATTTACATGCCGCGCGTCAGCCACAACAGCAAAACCTACGAAAAGCTTTTGCTGGCCATTCAGGATAAGGGTCTTAGCATCCACACGGCGCGCGCCGGTGTGACATTTGAGGCCGAGCCGGGCATTACCGTGGATTTTGTTGCACCGTGCAGCGAAAAATATGATGAAAAAAATGATTATTCGGCCGTTGTCCGACTTACATATCAGCAAGTCTCCTTTCTTTTAACGGGAGATGCGGAAACCACATCGGAAAACGAAATGCTGCAAAGCGGCGCAGAGCTTTCGGCAACCGTTTTAAAGGTCGGCCACCACGGCTCTAAAACATCAAGCGGCACAGAGTTTTTAAAGGCCGTCAATCCCAAATGGGCGGTCATCTCCGTCGGTGCGGATAACAGCTACGGCCATCCGCACGAGCAGACATTAAAGCGGCTTGAAGATCTGGGCGTTACCGTTTTCAGAACCGATGTAAACGGTACCGTCACCGCCGTGACAGACGGCGAAAACGTGGAAGTGAAGGGAGAACGATAACATGTTTGTAATTGATAGAATCGAAGGGGATTTCTTAATCATCGAAGGTGAAGCGCGCGGCAAGGACGAGCCTGTTTTCTTTCAAATGCCGCGCGTTCTTTTGCCCGATGCCAAGGAGGGCGATTGTCTTGACATTGCAGTAAACCGTGACGAAACACAAAAACGCAAAAAAAAAATAAATCGTCTGATGGACGATTTATTTACAGATTAACGAAGCTTGCTTAGCGGCTTCCATGCGATTTCAATTCCTGCCACAGTTCCACTAGCTTAAAGGATGGTTTAATGCTGATGCTGTCACTTTCACAAATCATGGCAAAGCTTTCGGGACTGATGCTCTTTTGCAGACGGCTGAGCGCTTCGTCCGAAAGAGCGCCGCGTGTTTCACCGGTAAAACAGAGGGGCGGATACATAACACACCACCAATTCTGCCCCTCTCCCCTGCCGATGATAATGCGCACCGCATGATACATCCCGGCCGGAAGCGTTACATTTTCATACGATTTTTGCGGAAAATGAAAACGGCCGCGCTCTACCGAAACGGGATACGCAAACCCGTTTTTTTTAATTTCATTCTCGCAAATCTCCACAATCTCTGCATCCGTCAGCAGTTCCGGTGTCCTTCCTGACTCTTGCAAAAGCCGATCGCGCACCAGCAACTTTAATTTTTGATCGGCCTCCGTGTCGCTGTTTGCCAAAATGTGCAAACGGACGATGTTGGCGTTAATCTCCTCCGACAAATTTTCCGAAGCAAACGCCCATGTCAGCGTTAAAAGCAGCGCCGCCAGCAAAGCAAAACCAAACAGACCCTTTTGCCGCGTTCCCCTTCTCTTTCGTATTTGTTTCATTTCATTCAACTCCCTTGCTGTATGTATAGAAAATCCATTCATCGTTTCATTTTACAGTATTGACAAATTTATTTCGTTTAAACTCTTTATTTTTTGATTATTTTACTATTGCATTTTTATACATTTCATTGTATAATAATACAAAACGGTCAATAAAATTTCCATATGCATGCAAAAAAGTGAATAAAAATAAGGAAGGATTGGGATATATGATACGAGTCGGTATATTGGGCGCAACGGGCTATGCAGGCAGCGAATTGGTACGTTTGCTTTCCGCTCACGGCGGTGTGCAGCTGGCCATGCTCACCTCCAAAAGCTATGCAGGCCAAAAGATGTCTGCCGTCTACCCTGCTTTGCGCGGTGTTTGCGATTTGGTGCTGGAGGAGGCAGAGCCTGAAACCATCGCCGCGCGCTGCGATGTTGTATTTACGGCGCTGCCGCACGGCGCTTCAAAAGAGGTGATTCCCAGGCTGTATGCGTTGGGTCTGACCATTATTGACCTTTCGGGCGACTACCGTTACAATGATGCCGCCGTATACGAGGCTTGGTATCAGCAGCCGCATTCTTCGCCGGAGCTTTTAAAGGTTTCGGTTTACGGTTTGCCGGAGTTGCACCGCGAGGCCATTCAAAAAGCAAAGCTGATCGGAAATCCCGGCTGCTACACAACCTGCTCTATTTTAGGCTTGGCGCCGCTTGTAGCCGATGGTGTGATTGATACAAAGAATATCATAATTGACGCCAAATCCGGCGTATCCGGCGGCGGCCGCGGCTTGGCACAGGCCTACCATTTTTGTGAATGCACAGAGAACATGAAGGCGTATAAGGTAGCCACGCACCGCCACACCTCCGAAATCGAGCAGGAGTTGTCCCTGCTTGCGGGCGAAGCGATTCAGCTTTCCTTTACACCGCATTTGGTACCGATGAAGCGCGGCATTTTTGCCACCATATATGCTAATTTAAAAACCGCAAAAACCAAAGAGGAGCTTTTGGCGCTGTATCACGATTTTTACAAGGGCGAGCCATGCATCCGCATATATGACGAAGGCTTACCCGAAAGCAATTTTGTGTCCGGATCTGATTTTGTGGACATTGGCCTGTGTGTGGATGAACGTTTAAACCGCGTCATTGTCATCAGCACCATTGATAATTTGGTCAAGGGCGCTGCCGGCCAGGCCATTCAAAATATGAACTTAGTGTGCGGTCTGCCCGAAATGCAGGGGCTGAGCGGAGCCGGTTTTTATATTTAAAGGGGGGGAAGCAGTATGCAAGAATTGATTAAAAAGGCAGGCATCTTGGTTGAAGCCCTGCCGTATATTCAAAAGCTATATAATAAAACCGTTGTCATTAAATACGGCGGCAACGCCATGATTAACGAAGAATTAAAACATTCCGTTATGCAGGATATTACACTTTTAAAATATGTCGGCATGCACCCCGTTGTGGTGCACGGCGGCGGCCCGGATATTACGGCCGCATTAAAAACCTACAATATCGAAAGCCGTTTTGTCGGCGGACTGCGTGTGACGGATGCCGAAACCATGCGCGTTGCGCAAATGGTGCTGGTTGGTAAAACCAATAAAGAAATCGTGTCGCTTTTAAACCAAAATGACGGCAAAGCCGTTGGTATTTGCGGCATTGACGGCTCCCTGATTGAATGTGAACCGATGGATACGGACACCGACGGCAACCCGATTGATTTGGGCTACGTCGGACGGATTGTGAACATCAATCAAAAGCTGCTTGAAAATCTCACAAAGGACGAGTTTATCCCCGTCATCGCCCCCATTGGCATGGATCACGCAGGCAACAGCTATAACATCAACGCCGATACGGTTGCAGGCAGTATTGCCGCAGCCATCGGAGCCGAAAAGCTGATTTTTTTAACCGATATCGACGGTGTCAAGGATAAGGACGGCAACATCATTTATGAAATGTCTGCCGGCAAAGCCGCACGTTTGATTGAGGACGGCACCATCACGGGCGGCATGATTCCCAAGGTGCGCGGCTGTATTGAAGCCGCCATGCAGGGCGTTAACCGCGTGCATATTATTGACGGGCGTATTCTTCACTCCATTCTGCTCGAAATCTTCACCGATTTGGGTATCGGTACCATGTTCACACGTGAGGGGTAGGCACAAGTTGTGATATACGAACCCGTTTTTTAAAGTGAATTTTACGCATTACGGCGTCAAAATGCTCGCAAATACGCCGGTATTTGCTGCGCTTTTTCCTTGTACTGCATTAAAATTCTCATTTAAAAAATTCATAGAACTCAAAACACACGAAAAATCTTGACTTTTCAAGGCGTAAAGGCGCAGCCATACTGACACGTATGGCAAGACTGACAACACAGAAAAGGCTGATTTTTTCGGTGCTTTGAGCGGGTTCGGATACCATAACTTGTGCCTAAACATTTTCGCCTTTAAAAACACACTGCAAATCAGGCCGCAGCAAGCGATTTTCACTTGCTGCAGCCTGCTGTTGTTTAATCAAGCGATTATTAAAATTCTCTGCCCATCGGATTGCTGCCGCACTCCGGCTGAGACATCCGATAGCCGCTGCGCGGCCTTGTCATTTTGGATTGTACGCGGTCTAACGCTTCACCGAAACGCTGGAAATGGACAACCTCACGCTCACGCAGATACGCAATGACACGGTTCACATCCGGGTCGTCCGAAAGCCGCAAAATGTTGTCATATGTTGTTCTGGCCTTTTGCTCTGCTGCCATATCCTCCACCAAATCGGTAATCGGATCACCCTTGCAGGCAAAGCTCATAGAGGTAAAAGCCTGCCCGGCAGCAGAAACCGGCCAAACGCCTTTGCCGTGGTCAACATAATACAAAGCAAGCGGACTGTTTTCAATTTCGCCTGTGCTGGCATTTTTCGTCAGCTGATGCACCAGCGTGCCTACCATTTCAAGATGTGCAAGTTCTTCGGTGCCTATATCCGTCAAAATAGCCTTACTCACATCATCCTGCATAGAAAAGCGCTGAGACAAATACCGCATGGAGGCTCCCATTTCGCCGTCCGGGCCACCGTACACCAAATGTTTGAGTATAGAAAAATGGCAGCTATTTATTCTGGAAAATTCGGCAAACATCCGGCACAGGAACACTTCCTGTGGTTTTTGCGTTTTATAACAAACTGTATTGCATTCTGCCAAAAACACTATTAATGTTTTCGTTTATTATACAGATTGAAATTAACGTCGAAATATGATATAATATAAAAAGGAGTGATTACAGTATGAAGGTATTAGGAATAGCTATAAAGAAAAATGAAATTTGGTATTCAGTTGTGTCTGGTTCTAAAATGAGTGATGCTATTATTATCGAAACTGGGAAACAAATTTTTAAGGCGGACTCTCCGTTGCAATCTCTCATGATGGAATTCAGCAATATTTATGCTGAATTAATTGTAAAATATAAACCAAATCGAATCGCATATAAGTTATATTTAGATGCGAAGAAAGACCAGATTCCCTATATGCACTATTCATTAGGGATTTTAAATTTAGTGTCTAAGCAACAAGGTA
>UQYH01000111.1 GCA_900545185.1 uncultured Eubacteriales bacterium
AGTCCAGAAAGCCGCCTTCGCCACTGGTGTTCCTCCTAATATCTACGCATTTCACCGCTACACTAGGAATTCCGCTTCCCTCTCCTGCACTCAAGATAAATAGTTTCAAATGCAGCCCCGGAGTTGAGCCCCGGTATTTCACATCTGACTTACTTACCCGTCTACGCGCCCTTTACACCCAGTAATTCCGGACAACGCTCGCCACCTACGTATTACCGCGGCTGCTGGCACGTAGTTAGCCGTGGCTTCCTCATAAGGTACCGTCAAATTTCGTCCCTTATGACAAAAGTTTACGACCCGAAAGCCTTCATCCTTCACGCGGCGTTGCTGCGTCAGGGTTGCCCCCATTGCGCAATATTCCCCACTGCTGCCTCCCGTAGGAGTCTGGGCCGTGTCTCAGTCCCAATGTGGCCGATCAACCTCTCAGTTCGGCTACCAATCGTCGCCTAGGTGGGCCGTTACCCCGCCTACTAGCTAATTGGACGCGAGTCCATCCATAAGCGATAAATCTTTCATGTCCGCATCATGCGGTGCAAACATAATATGCGGTATTAGCAATCGTTTCCGATTGTTATCCCCCTCTTATGGGCAGGTTACTCACGCGTTACTCACCCGTCCGCCGCTCTCCGCCAAGAAAATCCGCCGAAGCTTCATTTCTCGGTTTCCCGCTCGACTTGCATGTGTTAGGCACGCCGCCAGCGTTCGTCCTGAGCCAGGATCAAACTCTCTAGTTAGTTTGTTATCTTAACTTTTCAGCCTTAGCCGAAAAACTAAAACTCCCAGCCAGTCATCACTGACTTCTTTGTTTCATTATCCAAAATTACTCAAAGTAATTTATTAGAGCCTGCTCTGTTCAATTTTCAAGGTTCGGCGCGCTACCTCAGCGCGGAATTTAATTATAGCACCTTTTTAACCGTTTGTCAACACTTTTTTCATTTTTTTTGAAAAAATTTTTTTAAATACTGTTATTTTTATTGTGAACAGCCCGTAAATGCTTGCAGAATTGTGCCGAAAATCGCCCATCCGTCAAGGAAAACACAGCTGACATCGCCCATAACCGTTTGCCACTGCCTGCTCACGCGTGATTCCCACATCTGTTGCATAAGCACACGTTTTTCTGTGAAATTTTTGTTTGGAAATATACACCGTGTCCGAGTCGTCCAGCGGTTCATGGCTGACGGGCTGCGATTCCTCGTATGCGGCGGTCGTGCTTTGATAACCGGGCACCGTATGTGCATTGTTTCGTTCGTCGCCGATGCGCCAGCCGCCCAGCTGCAATATGAGCAGCACAATCAAAAAAACAGCCGCCGCACCGGCCGGAATCACCCAAAGGGAAAACGGCTTATGCTTGCAGGATGCATTTTCGGCAAAGATGGCCTCGGCCAGACAGGATGCCTCCTGCTCCGAATGAAAATCCGGTCCCAAAATCCGATTACGAACGGGATGCTTCAGCCGAATATGGCACCACTCGCGCAGCAGCGCCAATACCGTTTCTTCTTCGCTCAGCGAAGTGTCCGCAAAAACAAAATCGCAGCCGTCACCTCCCGGAAAGGTAAACGCCTGCCTGCTGATAATTCCATCTTCAAATTTCAAAAGCTCCAGCATCTGATTGCCCTTAGAATCGGCCTCGCTGCCATAATACATAACCTTGTAACCGCATAACTCAAGCTTTTTTTCTATGCTTTGCCGCGTTATATCGCGCCCCAATTCTTCCCGCAGCCGCTCGGCTCGCTGTTTCACATAATTCATCTCCATCTCTCCTTGTTCGCGTTCACGTCTTGCAATCGTTTTGCCTATATCATATACCGAAAAGGAAAGATTTGTCAATCCCTTTTTGCAAAATTTGTCGAATTTTTGCTAAAAATCATCATCCTCCAGCAACTCCATTACTTTTTTCCGCAAGTCCGGCGTCAGCAGGGCTTCGGATTTCTCCGGCTCCGGCTCATCCGCTTCCGATACGGCAAACTTTTCCAAAAGCTTTTGAAGCTTTGCCCCCTGCGTCAGCTTGTCCAGCAGCTCAAACAACTCGTTTTTACCGGCATCGTCCAAAAGACGAAAATCGCTTAGCAGCCTTTCTTCGTCCGCAGGCATCGTTTTTCCTGTCAGCAAATAATCTGCCGATACATCCAAAAGCGCTGCAAACTCCGGTATCAGCATAAAATACGTGCCGCTTTTCCCGGCCTTCCAGTCGGTTATCGTTTGCTTGGTAACATGATGCTCCTTTAAAGCGTCTGCCAACGCAACCTGCGTATAGCCTTTTTGCCTGGCTGTTGTAATGATTCTATCAATAATCGACAAAAAATTCACCTCTTTTGTAAGATATTTTCGTATTTTCTATTGACAATACGATATTTTCTTACTATAATATATGTATCATACGTTCATTATACGACATTTTGAGCATATTGTCAAACTGATTTTGAAAGGATGAAATGAAATGGAATATATACGCGTAGCAGCAGAGCTGATCTGCAACAGCCTGATAACCCTGTTCGGCAAGGCAGATTCCCTGTTATCGGGCTACGTCAGCCTGTTGCTGCTGCATGCGGCGCTGTACCTGATTGTTTCGATTCGTCACCACGAAAAACCGAAAATTGCCGGATTTTTATACGATGCGGCCTCGGCGTTTGTGATTATTGCCGTTGCAAACGTAACCGGCAATGCCGTTCGGCTGCAACCGCTCCGATTTTTAGCCTTTGCATATTACATTCTGCACGAAGCCGATTGTATTTTTTCTTTGCTGGAAAGTGAAAATCACACAACACCGCCCAAGGTATCCGACCTGATCGGCCGCAAGGCAGCCAAACAGAAAAAAACAAAAAAATCGGGATCCGGCGAAAATAATCTGCCGAAATCCCGATAAAATTGTAACACCTATATGCATCAGCGGTAAAAATCACGCCGCAGCTGCTGCCGCCTGCGTTCACGCGCTCTGCGCTGTTTTTGGGCCTCGACTATAGAGCGAATGACCAAAAACAGAACAATCAGTCCCAGCGGCACCATAACCCAAACGTTAAACACAAGCCGAAAGGCCGTGCCGCCTATCATTTTGACATAACTGCGCGATACATCACGCGTTGCGGCCAAATCGGCGCTGCCCAGTTCGGTGCCGTCATAATAATAGGTAACGCGCCCCAAAATGTCACCCTTGGCGACCGGCGCAACAATCTCGGCTTCGGTTGTAATCTCCTGCGTCAGCTTGTCCGGATCATACTGTACCGGCAACAGCACCTCCAGCGGTGCGGCGGCCGATAAAATGGCCTGTTCATCACCGGCAGCCCATTTAACATCTCGCGTTGCCATAATCTCGCTGCCGTTTGTGACGCTTTTTAATGCAAAACCGCGAAAACCGTAATTGAACAAGGCAATCGTATCGGTAAACGTTGCATTGCCGCCCTCAATCGGCGCATGTAAGGTCACACAGTAGTAGGCCAGCCCGTCCCGTTCGGCATACGAAACCAGGCAATACCCTGCCTTGCTGGTATGCCCCGTTTTAATACCGGCCGCACCTTTATATAGGTAGCGATGGTCACGCGCAGTATTGATTAATGAGTTATTATTGGAAAGAATCCGTTCCTCCGGGTACTTATTCGTCGGCGGAATGGTGTATGTTGCCGTTGCCACAACTTGGCGGAACAAATCATTTTTCATGGCCTCCACCGCCAGCTTCAGCAAGTCACGCGCAGTTGTGTAATGCTCGTCATCGTGATATCCGTGCGTATTCACAAAATGTGTATGATCCATGCCCAGCTCTGCCGCACGGACATTCATTTTATCCACAAAGGCAGGGATGTTCCCGGCCACAGCTTCGGCCAGCACATTGGCCGCATCGTTGGCCGAATGTACCAAAAGGCCGTATAAAAGCTGTTCAACCGTTAACACTTCATCCTTTAAAAGACCCATATTGCTGCCGTCACGGTCAATTTGTATGGCCGATTCGCTCACGGTCAGCTCTGTTTTCGGATCCAGGTTTTCAACTGCCAAAAGCCCCGTCATAATCTTGGTCGTGCTGGCAGGATACGCTTTAGCATCCGGGTCTTTTTCATACATAATACGCCCTGTCCCTGCCTGCATCATAATGGCAGAGGTCGATTGAATCTCCGGCGCGCCGTCCTCTGCCGCACTGATCGGAAGCGTTGAAAAAATCAAGATAAAGGTCACAAAAAGAAGTGTTATTTTTCGCAAAAAAATCCCCCCACACAACAACATTTTAATTTATTTTCAGGAAACGGCCTGCGTCACGGCAAGCCTTTTGGTTTGCCAAGTTATTTAAAATTCTGTTTTTATTTTGCGTATTTTTCGGAACGACACGCAGGTCGTTCCCTACAAGATTATTCTACCATCAGTGCAAGCCGTGAATCGGCTTGCTTCCTTAAGCGGTGCAATAAATACATCGGAACAAAAGCCGTCAGGCTTTTGAACTAGCACTGTATGATTACACCAACAGTGCAAGCCGCGTATCGGCTTGCTTCCTTAAGCGGTGCAATAAATACATCGGAACAAAAGCCGTCAGGCTTTTGAACTAACACTGTATTTATTATAACATTTTCTTATTTTTCTGTCAACAGCGAAAAAAGAGCTGCCGCCTGTGCACATCATCACAGACAGCAGCTCTTTTGCGTTTTTCACCTCCATTACATTTTTCCTTTTGCAATTCACCTCCGCTGCGTATTATATATAACCTTATGTGTTACGCTTCAATCAGCCGCGCACAAAGCACCGTCATATCATCGTGCGCTGCACGACCGACAGCGCCGAGCGCCGCACGCAAAATCGTATCGGCCAGTTCCTGCGGCGTATCTCCGTCAAAGCTTTGTATCAGCTCCAAAAGCGCTTCGCCGCCGTTTTGTTCCAAAATATCCGTCACGCCGTCCGTCATTAAAACAATCCAATCACCCGGCTCGGCATATTTCAAATCGCAATCGGCATCCAGTTCGCAAACAATGCCGGCCGGCAGCGATGAACAACCGATTTTCTCCACCGTGCCTGCGTGCCTGATATACGAATTGCCTGCGCCACTTTTAATAAATTCCAGCGCACCGCTGTACAGGTTCACCAAACACAAATCTGCGGTGGCAAAGCTGTCCTGCTGCGTGCTGACCATTAAAATGCTGTTCATCAGCCGCAGCGCCGTTTCCTTATCAAATCCGGCTGCCAAAAGGCGGCGCAGCAGCTGTACCGTCATGCGGCTTTGCGCTTCTGCTTCCGCACCCTGACCCATACCGTCCGATAACGCTAAAATATACTTTCCGTCCGAAGAAGGCGCACAAATGTAATGGTCGCCGCACACGCCGCCGCTTTCCCCGGCCGTTTGTGCAAAGCCGGTATCCATTGTATAGCGCGCCTTTTCGCAAAATGTCAGCCGACACATTTCTTCACCGCATACAGACGGCATCCGCAGCATCGGCACGCCCAAAACACCGGTTAAAACGGCGGCAATTTTCCCGTTGCAAAGCCGCTCACCGCCGCAGGATTTCACACTCAGCCGAACCTCTGTCACCTCAGTGCCCGTTACACGGATGTTGTCCGCTTCAATGCCGCTTCTGTCCAACGCTGCCGCAATGCGCCGTTCCAGCCGCAGACAGTCGGCCGGTTCATCTCCCAGCTCTTTTTTTAAGTGCTCTAAAACCGAAGATATATTTTTAAATTGCTCCGCAACTAAGCTGCGGCTTTCCACAATGCGGCCTGCCCAAAGCATATCAATTTTATGTACATCATAATTTTTGTTCAACGCCTCTAAAAACGCTTCACGGCGAATACAATTTTCCCGAAACGCTTCCGGCATATCGCCCTCCGTCGCTTCGCCGCGCCGTTCCATGCGCTCATACAGCGTAAGCAAATGCCGACGCGTATCGTTATATTCCTTTTGCCAGCAATATTTCATTAAAGAACAATCCCGGCAAACGCTGTCCGCCGTTTTATCAAACAAAATACCGGGGTCGCGCATATCGCTTGCCACACGGCTTTCCACCGCCTCGCAAAACACAGAGGAAAGCCCCTCAAATGCAGAGGCCGCCGCCGTCAGCCGTTCTGCCATAATCTCCCGCAGACGGCTTACCGAATCTTCATAATAAGAAGGCGCTTTAACCGCCTCGCCGAAAATGCTTAAAAACCGATTGGGAATTAAGAACAAAATACCGCCGGCCGCCAAAACATAATAAAAGGCAATAATGCTGTCGGCCGAGCCGTTAAAATACAGCATGGCCGCACTGTTGGCAAACAAAAAGCCCAGCGTTACGCCAAGGCGTCCCTTTTTTTGCAGCAGACCTGCGCACAGCGCACTGACGGCATATACCGCCACCACCTGCGCCGGCAACACCGAAAATAAGCTGTTAACCAAGCCGAATAAAACGCCTGCCGTGCAGGACATTAAAAATCCGCCCACAAGACCGGCCGCCAAAATAATCACCAAGCTTAAAACATGTGCCGCCCCGGCCGCATGTGGCAAAGAGGCAAGACTGATGACCACACCGGCACAAAGCGCCAGCAGGCTGAGCGTTTCGGTCGGCTCAAACACGGTGCGGCCTTCCATGCCGCGCATGGCAATCGCCGCCTTAGAAAACACAAAATAAGAAGCAAACACCAAAATACTTTCAAGCAGCTGATATAACACATCGTACAGCAAAAAACCGTTAAAGGCTATATACACAAGACCTGTTACAAACAGCGCCGCCCCGGCCGTCAGTCCGTATAAAAACGGATGCCGCGAAAACTCGTTCTCCATCAGCACCGCAAATGTGCCGACAATGACCAGCGCGCCCAAATACTGCACGCACCTTAGTTCCATTCCGGCCGCGGCAATGCCCAAACAAACGGGCAAAAAAGCGGCCGCCCGTTTTCGTTTGGGAAAGATGGCCGCAAAATATGCCAGCCCAAAGGGTGAAAGCATACCAAACAAATTGATTTTGCTCAGCAAAAAACAAAGAGCATATTCAATCAGTTCATACAGGCTGAAATCGTAGGCGATTTTTCTTTGTTTCGGCGCAGGAATCCCCATCCGCCGATAGGATTGTATCTCTTGTTTTG
>UQYH01000112.1 GCA_900545185.1 uncultured Eubacteriales bacterium
GTCGGTATACCGACAACCTCGGTTTTTTACAAAAAAGGGGCTGTAAAAACAAAGAAACCTTTTTACATTTTCAACGATTTTTTACCTATCGTGTCATAATAACTTTTGATTTGCTCTCTATCCACTCTACATCAGCGCCGAGCGCTTCGGCCACAAACCGAACCGGCAGCATGGTGCGGTCATTTTCAATAAAGGCCGATACCGAAAGCGCCGCTTCCCGACCGTCCAGCATGGCGGTTTCGGATCCGATTGTAATGAGAATTACCACCGCTTGACCGGTTTTTGCATTTTGTCCGCTGATGGTTACAAGCCGCGTATCGGCGTTCCATTCCACCGTTGCGCCGAACGCTTCGGCTACAAAGCGCAAAGGCAGCACGGTGCGTCCGTTCACAATTGTCGGCGGTACATCGCTTGTTTGTGTTTTGCCAAAAACAGACGCTTCTCTTTGACCGATCATTAAAATCAGCTGCTTGTCCGCATCATTTTGTTCTGTTTCCGTCCAGGCGGCATACAGTGTAAAGCTTTTTGTAACCTTCGCCGTAAAATCATACTTCGTTTGCAGTGCCTGATCCGTATACCATCCGGCAAATACAAAACCACCCTTTGTCGGTATGGCCGGTTCTTTAACGGTACCGTTTTGCGCCACATTTTGGCTTGCCGTGCTGCTGCCGCCATTTGATTCAAAGGTAATGGTATAAGCATCCTTCGAAGCGGACGAACCCCCGCCGCCCCAGCTTTTTACGACATCCTCTTTTGTATAATCTTCTGTATAGTACAGCAAAACCACGTCGCCCGGCGACAGCGTATAATCTGCAATGCCGCAATTCGGTGCCTTGCCGTTTACGGTGTAAAGCCATCCGCTTTTTCCGTTTCCGTCAGAATCGCCCAGTGTTTTGCCGTCCTTGGTCATAGATTGAATGTAGCCCTTTTCCAAGCCGTTCGCGCTGATACCGCTTGCTTCAAGCGCTTTGCGGATTAAATCGGCTACCGTTGTATTTTCGTCTGCTGTCACGCTTTTGGAAAGCCACTCTGTTTCGCCTGCCCGAATGGTGAGCGTAACGGTTGTTTCGGACGGCTCTGTGCTGCCGCCCTGATGGCCGCCCGTTGTGCCGGGTTCTTCTGTTTCTGTTGTATTGTCTGTTGCGGCCGATGATGTGTAAGCCGCCGGCTGTTTGATAATGGCGGGCTTTTCGCTGCCTTCTGCCTTTTGTGTGTAAATATTAAAGGCTGTGCAGCTATCCATTTGCTGCAAAACAATCAGCGCTCTAAAGCCCTGTTCGGTTGCAAGCGCACGCGCTTTTTCACCCTGCGTGCCGGAAATGTAGGGAGCTGTAAAGCCGTTTCCGCTGTCGTTAACATACAGCATCACCGCATCGGCAAGGCTGCCGCCGCTTTTTACAAAGCGCGCATCGGCAGACGGGCTGATACCCATAGCCGCAAGACCGATAATCACCATTGCATCGGAGTTAATGTTGCCGAACGAACCGCTTTCGTTTTGCGCGGCGCTCAATCCGGCAATCGCCTTGTCGCAAAAGGCCTGCACTGCCCGGTTGTCCGCATAAAACCGAGCCATAGCCGCCAGCGCCGTACCGGTTGTATCCACATCGTCATATTTTTCTCTGCCCCAAACAGAGTAAAACAGGCCATTTTCTCCTTGTGCTTGCGTAAGCAGCGAAATCATAGCATCCCGATTTTGGTCTGTCAGGGTCACCTGCCCGGCTTCCTCTGCCAGCAAAATCCACGGCGCGGCATAATAACTGCTGCCAAGGCTCATTTGTGACAGCTTTTGCGGATTGCTGTATGCTGTCTCGCTGCCATAGGGGGTCAGCTGTGTTGTATCGGTATCCAAGGCCGAAAGGATGATTTCTGCCTTGGCACGTTCAAGTGCAAACGCGTTGTTTTGAGCCAATGTATTCACAACGCGGTCACGATAGGCATTTACATCGGTCAAATTATCACCCAAGCCGAGCTTTTGATACACGGCCGAGTCAAAAACTGCCCACTCCTCCGCTGTGCCGCTGTAAGAGCGTGCAATGGCATGCATAAGCTCTGTACGGGCGCTTGCAGCAGCAGGATAAATCGTTACGGTAATCGGCTTACGGATAACGCTGCCGTTTGCATCCGTCAAACGGAGGGTTGCCGTTTCTGTCACGGCTTTGCCGGTGTTGTTCAGCTTGGCAAGACGCAAATTCTCACCGTCTGCGGTTAAATAGCCGTGGCAAATATCCTTAAGCCCTTGCGATGCATAAACCACTATATCTTCATCTGACGTTTCAAAGGGTTTCAGCAGGCAAACCGCATCGCCGACTGCAGCGCCGGAGGGTACGGAAGCCGAGGACGCATACTTTTGCGCTTCGGCCAAAAGTGTTTCGGCCGGATTTTCGCCGCCGCTGTAAGCATTATTGCCGCTTCCGCTGATATCGGCAGAAGCTTCTCTGCCCTTACCGAAAAGACGGCCTGTTTTACCTTCTGCGCCGACTAATGCGCCGCCGGAGCGGCAATCGGTAATCATCGGCCGACAATCACCCGTTGTGCTGCCGATTTCACCCAGCAGACCACCCACATAGCCGCCCGGTGCATAAACATCACCGTTATTTTCGCAGCGTGTCAGCTGTACACAATTGGGGTTTGAACCGACAAGGCCGCCGACATACGTATCACGCGTGGCGCCCGTTACCATAATTAAGCCGTTGTTTGTGCAGTCGTTTAACACCAGGGCAATAGATTCAAAGCGATATTCGATCCCGTCATCATAACCGCCGACAAGGCCGCCGATACCGCGGCTGCCGCGTCCCAATGCCGATACCGTCATATTGCTTGTGCAGTTTTCAAGCGTGACGTTGCCCCTTGCCCGTGCCGCAAGACCGCCGACATAAGCATACGGCTCCGAGCAGTATACTTCGCCGTTTACAGTCAGGTTTTTAACGCTTGCACCGTCCAAACAGCCAAAAAAGCCGAAGTAAGAAAGCGACGGATTATCCACCGTAACCGTAACACTGTGACCGTTGCCTTCAAAGCTGCCCTTAAATGCAAAGGTTGTGTTCAGGCCAAGCGGCGTCCAGGAGCCGTCTACCGTAATGTCATCCTCCAGGCTGACATATACGCCTTCGTTTAAATTGTTGTTGACCCGGTCTGCCAGCTCTGAAAGTGCTTCGGCCGTGGCAACCCGATACGGGTCGGCCTCGGTTCCCTCACCCGTTAGGGTCATAGCCGAAGCGGTCAACGCCGCGCTGCCCAGCAGAACCGATAGAGCAAGCAACAGAACCGTGATTTTGCTCAAAAAACGTGTGTGCTTCATGTTGAATCCCTTTCCTTATGCAGTTGATTTATTTTTGCGCGTTTCCTGCCAGCGGACACAAATTCGCAGCGGAACGCCAAAGCATTGCTTTTACCGTAGTCGCGCCGCTTGCGTTAAAGCTCTCCGGCGCAGATACGGTTTTTGCGGTGCCTGCCGTAAAGTCATCTGCCAGCATGGCACAGCTTTGCAGCTTGCTGCCTTGATAGGCCGCAAATACCACTGTGTAACGGCCGCTTTCCCGAACCGTAACGGCGGCGCTGTCGCCGTCAAAAGCGATGGAATTTTGCGCCGGGGGGTCTTCAGCCGGAACAGGGTAACCGTCAAATACATCACTTGCCGCAAACCCTTCAATAGAAAGCGCTTTAAGCTCATCGGTTGTTTGGGCTTTTACACCGGATGAAATGCTGTATCCGCCTTTATTGATTGCATCTAAGTATGTATTTTTAGTTTTATCAAAATAAAAATTAGTGCATTGTAACGATTGGAGAGCCATTGTGTTGTACCCTATTCCATAGCCGTAACGCGCTTTCATAATTTTACCGCCAAAATAGCTGTCCGACACAGTTACTGTTGCTGAATAACTTTGAAACCAGCCAACGAGACCACCGGAATAGTTTGCTGTGAAATCACCTAATACTGCACATTTTTCTACGGTAAGCGTACACCCCACGGACGTCGCACCGATTAATCCACCGCCGGACATGGAGTTATAGCTCGTATCATTTTGTATAGTAACCTTAGTAGCACAGTTGTGGATAGCAACTGTTGACGGTTCATTAGCAGTACTATATAAAAAACCAATCAGACCGCCTGTATACTGGTTACTGTTCTTATTGTCGGCTGTAATACTGCCTGTTGTCCGGCAGTGGTCAATTGTAACGTTACTGCCGTTCGGAATACTGCCTGCCAGCACACCGGCATTATTTAAATTGTCAATCTCTGACACGGTTATATTATACAGCTTAAGATTTTTTACATCACCGGAAAGTTCTCCGATAAAACCGGTTTTTAGCGGAGAACCCGACACCCCCTTTCCTCCCTTCAGCGTCAGGTTCGACACCGTGTAGCCGCCGCCGTCCAGCTCGCCCGTCAGCTTTTTAATCACACATTCGGTTGCCGCCTTGCCCGACATATCAATATCAGCGCCCAGCTTTACATAGCCGATTTCATCCAGTGAGCCAAGCTCTGTAAGCTGTGCCGCCGTTGTCACGACATAAGGATTTTCCTTGGTTGTGCCGACCTCACCCTCTGCAAAGCAAAATGGCAGCATACTGCCAAAGGTAAGCGCCAGAACCAAAAGCGCCGTAACCATCTTCATTGTGTTTTTTGTCTTCATTTTGACCACCTCATTGTAAATATATGCTATATGCCTGTAAATTTTAGGCAATAAAAAAGCCGAGGTAACTGTAAAATTACCACAGCAGACTGTTTCTGTGCGCACCACAAAACAGCGCACAAAACAAAAATGCGCCGTAACTACCGCCCCTGCATACATATCTATGCGTTACAAGGCGGCATCAAAGCAGGTCTTCTGACTCATATCCGATTCCTTCGCCTTGCCCCCTGCCTTCTCAGTTTCCCAATGACTGACTTTCGTCAACGGCGGCAAAGCCTGCGGATACACACAGCGACTGGTATCGTTCGGGATTTTCACCCGCTTCCCTTTTCACCGATTATGCCTTGAGCCTCGGCCTTTACGCCCAAGCCCCTTTACGGCATAACCGACACTTTGTGTGAAATATTAAATTGTCGGATCGGCATCGCAGAAACTCGCATTCCCTACGGCCATTGCTTACCGTACCGCAAATTTTCATCATACAATATGCGCAAGGAAATTTGCGGTGCAATCGTCGTTTCCGATTTTATATACATTTGATTACGACTTATTGTACCACAATTTACCGCCGATGTCAACGCCCTAGGGAGTCGAACTCCATATGGTTTAAATAGGCTAATTTCTTAAAATACTACGTTAAAAAGCAGTGCTATACGTGATGCCTTGCGAGGACGACAAGACGGAAAGGCTTTAATTTTTCAAACGAAAGGCATATGGGGTTCAATTCCCTAATGCCTAAACCTCTCCTGATGCCTGTTTTTGTGCCGCTTCGGCAAGAGCCTGTGCCACCTGCTGTACGTCCTGCGGTGCGTTGTGACTGTATAGTAAGCCGTACGGAATGGAATAATCCCAGTCCACGGGAATGGAAACCAGTCCGGGATGAACGTCCTGCCAGCATTCTATGGTGAGCAGCACGCGATTGCTTTCGGCACAGCGGTTAAAAACCGAAAGGTCATAAAATTGCGGTGTATCTTCAATATGTATCTGCGGATGATTCAGCTCCAAATCGTGTCGTATAAAATCATTCACGCCCGAATCGCCGCGCGCCACCATCATCAGTGTTTCACCGTGCAAATCCTCCAAACGGATTCTTTTTTGTTCGGCCAGCCGATGCTCACGCGAGACGGCCACCATTTTTTTATACCGCCCCAGCGGCAAGAATCGGCAAAGCGCCAGCCATGCTTTAGAATCGCACACGCCGATTAAAAAGTCAAACTTTTCGCCCAAAGCTTCTATTTCGTGCAATATGCCCGTATGGTTATCCTCAAACGGTACAAGATGCAGCTTGTAGCCGGGAAAGCTTTGATTGATGTGATACCACAAATCCATAAACGGTTTGGCCGGATTCAGCATGGATGTGCCGATGCACAGCGTTGTATCACAATTATGAGCCGCCGCCTGCGCCGCAGCAATAATTTGCTTCGATTCCTCCATCATGCGCACCGCACCCCGGTAGATACATTCCCCGGCCGCCGTCAGCTGTACGCCGGAAGGGGTACGTGTAAACATACTGACGCTTAGCTGCGTCTCCAGCGCATTCATTTGCTTCATAACGGCCGTCGATGAAATATACAGCCGTTCGCTTGCTTTGCTGAAGCTGCCGCAATCGGCCACCGCCTTAAATGTCTCTAACGCATGGTTATACATAAGCACGCCCCCCGTTGTATAAACTTTAAGTTAATACAATCATAACATAACGGAGATTCCATGTCAATATGATTTGTGCTACAATATGGGTATACAAAACAATGAAGGTGTTATGAATGGCAAAGGAATTAATTGCCTTTTATTCCCGTGCGGATGAAAATTATGTAAACGGTACAGTGCAAACGCTGACAATCGGCAATACCGAGCGTGTTGCCAAAATGATCCACGAGCTGACGGGGGCGGATTTGTTTAAAATTGAGCAGCTGCACCCTTATGCAAAGCGTTACAACGACTGCATCAACGAAGCGCAGAACGACCAGCGGCAAAACGCACGTCTGGCTCTTGCGGCGCTGCCGAAGGATTTTGAGACGTATAGCGTGATCTATTTGGGATATCCTAATTATTGGAGCACTATGCCCATGGCCGTTTTTACGTTTTTGGAATCGCTTGATTGCAGCGGAAAAACAATTGTGCCGTTTTGCACGCACGAGGGCAGCGGTTTGGGGAAAAGCGCAGAGGACATTCGCCGTCTTTGCCCAAACAGCACCGTAGAAGAAGGACTTGCCATTCGTGGCTGCTGCGCAGCACGCGCAAAGGAAGCAGTACAAAAGTGGTTAGGCACAAGTTGTGATATACGAACCCGTTTTTTAAAGTGAATTTTACGCATTACGGTGTCAAAATGCTCGCAAATA
>UQYH01000113.1 GCA_900545185.1 uncultured Eubacteriales bacterium
ATTTTTAAAAACTTGAGCCAAAACGCCAAAAACCTGCATGTATATTACTTTCAATAATTCTTCTTTCACATCTGCGGACAAAAAAACAGCAAGCACAAATGTGCTCGCTGTTTTTTTGGAGCGGGAAACGAGATTCGAACTCGCAACGTTCACCTTGGGAAGGTGACGCTCTACCGTTGAGCCATTCCCGCATCAACAAAACTTATTGTAACATGTTTTTTTCATTTTGTCAAGACCCGAACCAATTTTTTCATATGTTGTAGGTGCGGCAAGCTGCTTGCCGCACCCCTAAGTCCGATACATTTTATTTACCTTCCAAAAAGTATGTAGCCTCCATATCGGCTGTATGAAGTGCAAATCCGAGCGGATACATTTCAAAGCTTTTGCCGACATTCCGTTTGCTTTCATCCTCCGAAAATCCCATATGATAACGGATGGCAAAGGCTTCTTCACGCGTCAGCCGCATAAATCCGGTAATGATGTAAACCGATTTTTCGCCGTGACCGTACGGCATCGGGTCGTCATATTCATACACCGCCACGGTCTTCCATTTTCCGTCCTTATCCTTAACATTACGCGTACCTTCGTGATAACAATTGATCTTACACAAATCATGTAAAAGCGAAACAACAGCAATCGTTTCATCCGAAGCCGTCAGCCCGTATAATTCGTTAACGCGCGGCCGTTCCATATAGTCTTTTAAACAATCGTAAACATTTACGCTGTGCTCCACCAAGCCACCGGCATACGAGCCATGAAAACGTGTACTGGCCGGTGCCGTAAAAAAGTCGCTTGAAGGCGAGCACAAGTATTCCAGCAATCTGTCTGCTCCTTCGCGGTGAATATGTTCTTTATAAATTTCAATAAATTCATCTTTATTTGTCACAATTTTTTCCTCCTGACGCTGAACGTTGTCTGGGTGCCTGAATCACGTATGCCAAAGAAAGCAGAGCGCAATCCGGCAAAAAGCGTGTTAAAAACCGTCCCAGCTTAAAGGCCAAACCCGGCACAATCACCGTTTTGCCGCGAAAAAGCTTTTTAAGCGCATAACGGGCTACCGATTCACTTTTTTTGCCGATGGGTGTAAAATCCACCCCGGCCACTTCTTCAAATTCTGTTTTAACCGGCCCGGGGCACAAGGCCGATACCACCACACGGCTTTTGCGTTTTTTTAAGCCTTTGGCCACCGAACGGGTTAAATTCAGCGTATAGGCTTTAGAGGCATAGTAGCCGTCCAAAAGCGGCCCACCCGGCATAAATCCGGCCGCCGAGGCAACATTTAATATATAGCCGCTGTCACGCCGAACAAAATCCCGTACAAACAGCTTGGTTAAAATGTGCATTGCCCGACTGTTAACCGCCAGCATTTTCAGTTCCTGTTCCAAATCTGTTTCCAAAAAATCGCCGAACACGCCAAAACCGGCATTGTTGATTAAAACATCAATCTCCCCTGCTGCTTCATACAGCGCATAACAATCCTCTGTTTTGGAAAGGTCAAAGCATAAAATTTCGGCCTTGCCGGGCAATTCCCCGGCCAGCTTTTCCAAACGCTCCCTGCGCCGCGCCGTTAAAATCACATCATATCCCATCGCCGACAAAAGCCGCGCCATATCCCGACCCATGCCGGAGCTGGCGCCGGTTACCAAAGCACGCATACGGGCACTCTCCTGTTTAAGCTTCACTCGAATATTTTTCCAAAAGCTCTTCTTTCATTTTCCAAAGCTTGGGTGATAAATCCACATAATATTTATGCGGATTTTCAAACCGCTTCACTTCATTCCATAATTTATCAATTTGATCTGCACAATAGGCTTTTAGTGTATGCACATCCGGGCAGTTGTATACGCATTTTCCATCTTTAAAGATTTGAACCAGCATTTTTTTAGAAGTAAAATTGCTGACCTTTTTCCGTTTCCAGGTATGCTCCGGGTCAAAAATTTCATATGGCTCGTCATCACAAATTTCTTCATCAAACAGCGTAATCACATCGGCAATGGCTTCACCCGTTTCGTTGGAATATAAACGGTGTACCTGTTTAAAACCTGGATTGGTAATTTTCGATGTATTTTCACTGATTTTAATTTTCGGGATGATCTCCCCGTCCTTTTCCACGGCCGCCAGCTTATAAACACCGCCGAACACAGGCTCCGAACGTGAGGTAATCAAGCGCTCACCCACACCGTACATATCAATCTGCGCACCCTGCATCAGCGTATCACGAATGATATATTCATCCAAAGAATTTGAAACCGTAATCGTACAATCGGGAAAACCGGCATCATCCAGCATTTTTCTCACCTTTTGGGTTAAATACGTGATGTCACCGCTGTCAATGCGGATGCCCTTGGGACGGTACCCTTTCGGCACAACCACTTCATTAAATACACGGATGGCATTGGGAATCCCCGATTTAAGCACATTGTAGGTATCCACCAGCAAAATGCAGTTATCCGGGTAAATTTCAGCGTATGCGCGGAAAGCATCATATTCCGTGTCGAACAGCTGCACCCAGCTGTGCGCCATAGTGCCAAGCGCCGGAATCCCATAGTTACGATCCGAAATTGCACAGGCCGTGCCGCTGCACCCGGCAATGTATGCCGCACGTGCGCCCAGCATAGCACCGTGATAGCCCTGTGCACGACGCGAACCAAACTCCATAACACTGCGCCCGTTCGCCGCACGCACAATACGGTTTGCTTTGGTGGCAATCAGCGATTGATGGTTCACCGTTAACAAAATCATCGTTTCCACAAACTGTGCCTGAATAATAGGGCCGCGTACCGTTACAATCGGCTCCATGGGGAAAATCGGTGTTCCCTCCGGCATGCACCAAATATCACAGCAAAACTCAAAATTTTCAAGATAGGTTAAAAAACCCTCGTCAAAAATTTGTTTGCTGCGCAGATAGGCAATATCCTCTTCATCAAATTTCAAATTTTGAATGTAGTCAATCAGCTGCTCTACCCCCACCATAATGGCAAAGCCGCCGTCATCCGGCACCTTGCGGAAGAACATATCAAAATAAGCAATTTTATCTTGAAAGCCCTCCACAAAATATCCGTTCGCCATGGTAAATTCATAAAAATCCACCAGCATGGTTAAGTTCAGTTTTTCTAACACATGATTCATCCCTTTCGGCACGTTGTTTGTGATTTTTTTACCTATTACCCTTTATTATACGACAAACAGCCGCTTAATTCAACCAAAAGAGGAAATTTTTTAAAAAATAATCAAAATTTCTTTTTCTTTCGCGCAATTTATGGTATAATGAACACATACCTTAATAATTTTTAATAGGTTGTGTTCATTGCACCACAATTTTCTTTGAATTTATTTTCAATTGGATAATTGTGGTATAATAAACACAGTTGTATAAACGTTTCACATTCTTTCGGGAGGAGCAGAGCCCCTCCCCTACACAAAACAACAAGAAATAGGCAAAAGGAAGGAAAATATATACATGGCGAAGGTAATTGCTGTTGCAAATCAAAAAGGCGGTGTTGGAAAAACCACAACAGCCGTGAATTTGGCCGCCTGTATTGGTGCGCAAAAGAAAAAAACGCTTTTAATCGATTTCGATCCGCAGGGTAATGCCGGCAGCGGCGTTGGTGTGGATAAGAAAAGTGTTGAAGCATCGGTTTATGATGTTTTAATTAACAATACACCGATAGAGGATACCATTATAGAAACCAAAAGCAAAAATTTAAGCCTTTGCCCGGCTACCATAGATTTGGCAGGCGCCGAGGTAGAGCTTGTTTCGATGGAGCATCGGAACTATATATTAAAAGAAGCCATTCAGCCCATTCGGGACGCATACGATTTTATTATTATAGACTGTCCGCCCTCCTTAGGCCTTTTAACGTTAAATGCCTTTGCCGCGGCCGATAGTCTGCTGGTGCCGATTCAATGCGAATATTATGCGCTGGAGGGGCTTTCGATGCTGACAAAAACCGTAAAAGACTTAAAAGAGGGCTTAAATCCCGATTTGGTTTTTGAAGGCATTTTATTAACGATGTATGACGTGCGGACAAACCTTTCCAATCAGGTTATGGAGGAAGTGAAAAAATACTTCCCCAACAGCGTGTGCAAAACGGTCATTCCGCGTAATGTGCGCCTTTCAGAGGCGCCGAGCTACGGCGAACCGATAATAACCTACGATAAATTTTCAAAGGGAGCGCGCAGCTATAGTAAGCTTGCAAAAGAAATTATTAAGAACAATACGAAAAAGGAGTCTGAAAATTCATGAAAAAGGGCTTAGGAAAAGGGCTGGGCGCTTTATATAACACAGAAGAAGCCATCGATTCGGTATCGGAACAGGTGCTGGAGCTTAAAGTATCGCAAATTGAGCCGAACAAAAGCCAGCCGCGTACGGAATTTGACCGCGACAAGCTGGAAATTTTGGCGGATTCCATTAAAAAATACGGTGTTTTACAGCCGATTGTTGTCAAAAAGCTGGATAACGGCTTTTATAAAATCATCGCCGGAGAACGCCGCTGGCGCGCCTCAAAATTGGCCGGAATTGATAAAATCCCCGTTGTGGTGCGCGATTATGATGATAAAGAGACTATGGAAATTGCCCTGGTTGAAAATTTGCAGCGTGAGGATTTGAATCCGTTTGAAGAAGCGCGCGGTTATCGCGAATTGATGGATTTGTTCTCTATGACGCAGGAACAGGTTGCGCAGCGTGTCGGCAAAAGCCGTTCGGCCGTGGCCAACAGCATTCGCCTGCTTTCGCTTTGCGATGAAATTAAAAGCTTTGTGCTGAAAAAGGAACTGACCGTCGGTCACGTCCGTGCACTGCTTGCCACCGATAACGAGGGTGTGCAGCTGATGGCGGCGCGCCGCATTGTGGAGGAAGGCTTAACCGTACGGCAGACAGAAGCGCTGATTAAGTCGCTTTTGCAAGAAAAAAAGGAGAAAAAAAAGAATCCTGTCGATGAAGAGTTAAAGCGATACCTGGGCACACTGGAAAAAAAGCTGTCGGACAGCTTGGGCACAAAGGTGACAATTTCAAACAAAAAGAACCGCGGTAAAATTGAAATTGAATATTACAACAACGATGATTTTGAAAGAATCATGAATTTAATTAGTTAATTGTAAAAATATGGAACTTTAAAAATATAGCTGTAATCGATTTACAGAAAATCGGAATATAGATTTACATTTATGAAATTAAAATGAAAATACGCTATGTTTTGTGCGTGATATTTTAATTTACATAATATTTTTACGAAACGGAGCCTTACAAATGGATATACTTGGGTACTTCATCCCACAGGAGCTTTTTGTTTTATACAGTGTGGCGTTTTGTGCGGTCGGCTTTATTTTTGCATTGATTGCACTGATTGTTGCCCTGCGCGTCAGCCGCCGATCCAAAAAAATATTAAAGGACGGCGCCGGACGGGACATCACCGAGGCCATTATCAACTATTACAAAAAGTGCACCGAAATTATGGATGACTATAAACAGGCCGAAGAAAGGCTGCTGCGGCTGGAACGTGAAAATCGTGCCTGCGCCAAAAAAATCGGCGCGATTCGATACAATGCGTTTGGCGGCAACAATTCTAATTTAAGCTTTGCCGCTGCCATTTTGGATGAAAATGATAACGGCTTTGTGCTGAACGGCGTGTATGCGCGCCAGCAAACGGCAACCTATTTAAAGCCGATTCAAAACGGACAGTCGATTTTTGAGCTTTCCGATGAGGAACGCGAGGCCATCCGCACCGCACAAATTAACTATGAACATGCCGCCGGCCGCCATAGCGCCGAGGTAAAATAAACGTGTCGATGCAGTTCGACACAGATGTAACAAGATGAAAAAATCAGAAAATCAGATAAGCAGAAAGGGAGAAAAACATGCTGGACATTAAATTAATCAGACAGGAACCCGATAAGGTGAAAGCCGCTTTGGCGCGCCGCAAGGAAGAGGATAAAATTGACGAGCTTTTGTCTCTTGACCAAAGACGACGCGACGTGCTTTATGAAGCCGAGCAGCTGAAAAGCAAGCAAAACGCCGTCAGCAAGGAGATTCCGAAAATCAAAAAAGAGGGCGGCGATATTGCACCGATTTTTGCCGAAATGAAGGAGCTTTCCGAAAAAATTAAGGGGCACGATGCAGAGCTGCGCGAGCTGGACGAGGCCATTCATGCCTTAATGCTGCGGATTCCGAACATCCCCAACCCCACTGTGCCGGATGGTGATACAGACGAGGACAATGTGGAGATTCGCCGCTTTGGTGAGCCGACAAAATTCGATTTTGAGCCGCAGGCACACTGGGATTTGGGCGAAAGTCTGAATATTTTGGACTTTGCCAGCGCCGCCAAAATCACGGGCGCACGGTTTACGGTGTATCGCGGCCTGGGCGCACGCTTAGAGCGCGCCATCATCAACTATTTCTTGAATATGCACACCGAACAGCACGGCTATACCGAGATTTTTCCGCCCTACATGGTGCACAGAAATTCTATGATCGGCACAGGCCAGCTGCCGAAGTTTGAAGAGGATGCCTTTAAGGTAACCGGAACGGAATATTTCTTAATCCCCACCGCCGAGGTGCCGGTGACGAACCTGTACCGCGACCAGATTTTATCGGCCGACCAGCTGCCCATTAAGCATGTTGCGTACTCTGCCTGCTTCCGTGCCGAGGCCGGTTCTGCCGGACGTGACACGCGCGGCCTGATTCGTCAGCACCAGTTTAATAAGGTAGAATTGGTTAAGTTCACCGAGCCGGAAAACTCTTATGAGGAGCTGGAAAAGCTGACAAACGATGCGGAAAACGTGCTGAAGGGCTTGGGTCTGCCCTATCGTGTTGTTAAAATTTGTGTGGGCGATTTGGGCTTTACGGCTGCCATGAAATACGATATTGAGGTGCTTCGGCACGTAGCTAAGGTCGCGCTCCAGCCAGCGCAGGTCTTCCTCTGTTATCTCCTCCTCGTAGTGGCAACCTC
>UQYH01000114.1 GCA_900545185.1 uncultured Eubacteriales bacterium
ATGTAACAAATGTTTTAGACAGCGGCAAATCTTTTGATTCGGTTCTTCAAGTGTGTTTTCAGTCACTCCCGAGTGAAAATATTGATGTTAAACGCCAATCATATTTAATATCTCAAAATGAGGTTGTTGAAGAGAACGATACATACACCATGGGATGCTTTCAAAACTATCCTGATTCAAGCTTAAGTATTTTGCAGTATTTTGCAGTGTTTTGGCACATTTCGTCAAACAGCGTCTTCGCCTCCTGCGTATTGCAGGTAACCAGAGGATCGTTTAAAAATGTTGCAAATATTTTTTCACATCGCGTTCTGCAATGCCCTCCGAAACCTACTCAAGATTTTGTATTCCAACCTTATTTTCCTATGTTCGAAAAATCCTCTGTCAAAATAATAATCGGCGCACCGGCCCAAGGATGACACAGACTTGTATTGTCCTTCTGTTCCTTTCCCCAGGCTTCAAAGCAGGCCGTTGCGCCTTCCTCCAACATATGATACCAAGAATGCTCGCTTCGGTTTAAAAGCAGCCGCATAGCTTTATCATGCTCTTTGTGTTTTGTCAAAGATTTTAAAACAAAGTACGAGAAAAATACACCGCAGGAGAACCCCTTTTGCATAATAAAGTCGGGGAGCACCATGTTCTCTTCCTCTCCCGTCATTTCGTAAAAATACGGCAGAACGTTAGAGTGAAGCGCTGAATGATGCCCGTGCTCGCAATCCGTAAAGAGCTTTGTTTCACGATTATAAAACGCCGCATAAAAGGCTTTTTTAAACATGTCTACATCGTAAAGCGGATTTGATTTTAATATTGCCCTAATTTCGTTTACGGTTTTCATCGCGCCGTAATAATAAGCATTCATAACATTGTGAACACCCTCCCCCACGGGCTTTGTCAGCTTAAATTCATACCCATCCCGCAAGGACTCCGGCCAGTCTACCAAATTCCACTTATCTGTAACACCTTCTAAAAGGCCGTCCGGCCGCTTATACTTTGAAAAGTAGTGTAATACCCTTTCTGCCGATGGCAACATTTGTGATAAAAAGTCCGCATCATCGGTAATTCGATAATAGTTGAGTAAAATTAACGGATACAGCAAGGAATAATCCGCTATTTCCTGCATAAACGAGCCGGGCGCAACAGCCATCATACCATCGCAAATACTTTGTGTATTCGCAAAATCAAGGAGCGCTTTTTTATACGGTCTGCTGTCGCCGCTGATATAAAAATGCGCAAGGGCGGTGATTAACAAATCACCCAAATACTGACTCTTTTCACGGGTAGGACAATCATAAAATCCTTCCTGTGTGGATATAACAACCGCATTTTCACAAATCTGCCATATTTGATTCAGCAACTTATTATCCGAATGAAATACTCTTTTTCTTTGAATTGGGTACTGTTGGGCTGTAACCGAAAACTGTTCCGGCAACACCTGTTCATCCTCTGTCTCCACCTCGATATACCGAAATCCCTTGTACTCAAAGTTCTCTATGTCATCCTCACGGCCTGACAGAATCCAGCTTTCATCATAGCACACATTGCAGCGCATATTATACCGGGCATGACCCTCGTCCGTTAATTCCTCAGCGCACATAATCCGCACCCTGCTGCCCCGCTCTCCCTTGGTCTTAAGGCGAACTGTCCCTACCACTTCCTTACCAAAATCCAAAAGGAAATGACCGACACCGAATCTCATCGTTTTAACAGGCTGTATGGATTGTATTTCCACAGAAGGCGTAATCTGAGCCGCCAACCGATGATCGTCCTCCTGTTTTTCTGCTGCATTGAGCCAGCGGCTATCATCAAAGCCACTCCGCTTCCAGCCAAAATGATACAGTCTGTTATCAATATTTTCCGCAAACTGTGTGTCATACCCAAGCGTTACACCGTTAGCGTCAAATCGCTTATCAAGGCAATATTTCCAGCTTTCATCCGTATGCAACAGAATTTGATCGCCCTCATAAAGTTCTGCCCACATACCCTGTCGCAAATCTCCGCTGCTGTGAGCATAATCAACCAATCCATGGTAGTAGGTGTGTACCGAGATGACATTCTCACCCTTTTGCAAAAAACGGTTTACCTCATACGTATTATAATTGTAGACAAAATGGTATGCACCGGCCGGCCCTTGCCCGACAAACTGTCCGTTAATATATAGCTTATAATAATCATCACCGGTGATATGTATTCTATATGTCACATCAGAGACTTCATCAAGAAAAAATGTCTTTCTGAAAAGTACATGGTAATTCTGTATGGCAATCTCCGAGGGCGGAAGTATTGCCAATTCCTTTTTATAGACGTTCCTCGGCTTTACATGGGCGAAATCATGGGTACATATCCAGTTTTTCATACAAACAAAATCCTTTCCGACAATGACTTTGATGGCAGATCTTTCGGCCGTTTTTCATAAAATGCAATTACAGCGATTGCAAAGCGAAAGTCAAACGACAGAATCCGTTATGTTAAAAATTATAGTCTATCAAAACTTTTTCGCCTTTTTCGGCAGATTCTACAATAGCTCTGCAAACCGCAACGGTAGATGCGCCTTCCGTTCCATTTGTGGTAACAGGTTTGCCGTGTAAGATGCAATCGCAAAAATCTTTCATTTCCGCTTCGGTATTATGATTGCTAATCGCTACGGGCAGCTTCATCTCAATTGTCTGTTGGTCTATATCTCTATATTCCTCAGAACCTCTGTATTCACTCTTAAATATCGAAATGGCAGGACTTGTATTATCTGTAATGATTGTCCCCTTCGACCCGTATAAAACCGTTCTCATCGTATAATTTCTCTTGCATCCTATCGAAGTCAAAACCTTTCCCATGACACGATTCGGGAATTTCATAATGCCCACTGTGCAATCCTGAATCGGCCAATCGGTTAAAACCTTATTGTTTGCATAAGCAAAAACTTCTGTAGGGTTACCTGCAATCCATCTTAAAAGATCCACCGCGTGGCAGCCGCCACCTATAACCGGATGTCTTTCCGGAGTGACTCTCCAGCCGCCTTCTCCGCCGATTTTGGCATAATCATGTGCATATTCCGATTCTACAAAAAACAAGTCTCCGATTTCGCCTTCTTCAACCAATTTCTTTGCCAAAATAAACCCCGGTGTATAGCGCCCTATTTGGCCTACCATTAATTCCTTTCCGCTCTCTCTCGATGCTTGAATCATTGCCTTACAGTCGTCCATATTAAGAGCCATCGGTTTTTCGCAAAGAACGTGTTTACCCGCCATAAGCGCATCTACCGTGATTTGTCTGTGCATCTGATCGGGCAGCGGAAGTGTAACCGCGTCAATATCGTCTCTTTTTAAAAGTTCCTTATAATCCGAATAATAATCCTTCACGCCGTAAGCCGCCGCCTGATTTTTTGCCTTTTCCTCAACCACATCGCAAATGGCCACAACCTCAGCATCCGGAGTTCTTGAAAGCCCCTCCAAATGCAAGCGTGAAAAAACGCCTGCGCCGATAACCCCTACTCTAACTTTATGACTGTTCATTTTATATACCTCCACTTTTTCCAATACTTTTTGTATATTTCAAATTTTCATTCAAACAAGTACCAAATGTCTGCGTCAAACGGTTTTTCCTCGCCGCCTGCAGGTATCGTAATCCCATAACCTGGATCGTTTTTCCAAAAGCTGTCAAACCTGTTCATATTCCTAAGTTCTCCTGTTGGATCCGAATATATTTTTACCTTTTCATACGGATCCATAATTCTTGAGCTCTCCTCCTCAAGCTCCAAATCCGAGTAGCGAAAAACCATACGAAACAAGCGAATATTGTTCCTGTGGCGCGGTGTTTCGGCCGCAGAGAGGGCTTCTTCAAAGCATCGGTAAACCGTTTCTTTATCAATATGTTCCATTAGATAAATCCCTGCCTGCTCAATCGCCGCCTGTCCGTCCAAACAGCTTTCCGCCAAACGAATGACGGTTTTGATCGGCTCGGCTCCCCGACCGAAAATTCTGCAAAATCTCTCTAAATTATCTTCCATAGAAAGAGAATGGTCATAGGCCGTTCTTCCGAACGTATAAAAATTAAAAATATGGTTCCAAAGATTAAAGCATTCTATCTGTGTACCGGCTCCCATAATGCCTTTTTCGGAAAAACGCTTCCATATAGGCTGCACCTCATCCGCCATGGGAATATAGCGTTGCCTTGACGCATAAATGCCCATATAATAATCATAATAGACGACCTGAGCTCCGGCATCGTGCCACTTTAAAAGATTTGTTTCAAACATCGTTCCGATAAGGCTTCCGCCATCCGACTTCCCGACAGTCCGAAGGCCGCTGCTGTGCCATGTTGATTCATCAACCATCAAGCAAGGCTCAAGCCTAATGTTATCGGGACAGTCCCACAAATCCACATACACCAGCATATCAATTTTCACATCCGGATGTACCGCACTCACACGTTTGACCACTTCATTAAGAAAATAGACGTAATTTTCTGCTTTACTGTAGGGCTTGCATAATGCACAGGAGCATTGCTCCGCTATGCCGTCATTGGGCCACAGGGCAACAATATCCACCAGGGGATTTTGCGAAATCCAGTGAATCACATTTTGGGAAACCTGTGAAATAACATCCTGGTTTCGGCTGCAAAATACCCATTGCCCCCAGTGGTCCGTAAGGTGATATCGAGTCCCATTCTCCAGGAGCTTATAGTATTCCGGGTGAGTTTCATAATACTTCTCGCTGAAATAGGCGTTCCCTTCGGGCGGCAAAAATAATTTCGAGGCTTCATGATGTCCTACCGTAAACCGAATACCTCTGCGCTCTGCTTCCCAAAGCATTCCGTTCCTTTTATATTCTTCGTATATGCTCGCCCAAGTCAAAATACGATTGTATCTGTTTTTAGAGAGCCAGTCCAGAAACGGAAGGTTTAATTGATGGTTTGGATTGCCTGCCGAATCCGAATATTGAACAATGGCTGTTCGATACGGGCTGTCTGCCTGAGCCTTACAGTAAAAAATCTTTCCCACATGAATGTCGTTTTGATGCGGAACCTCCTCCCCGGCTTTCAGATCCGGGTGAGAATAGGCAGAAAGGCTGCATCCTAAAAATCGTTCTAAAAATTCATAGACTGCATAAAGAGTGCCGCGCTCGCAATCATTTGCGTTTTTTTCACTGCCTGCAAGCAACAGCGTATGGTCTCCGCAGGTTTGAATGAAAACTCCCTCCAACCCCGGTACAAGGCGATCAAATTCGGCTTCATCAATGATTTTCTTTGTTTGTCTGTTTCTGCGCGGTCCCCCAATAAGAATCCTATCTCCCGACGGTTTTTCATCATCATGGTGAATCGACAGTAAAACACCCGAAATACGTTTAATATATTTTTGCAGTTCTTCTGCGGCTAAACGTTCCCTTTCGGTTGCTTCTCGCGGTAATATGATAATTGTGTTTGTATTTTGATTTTGAACAATGTTTATGACTTTCACCTTCATTTCGTTGGGTTTGAGGATGTTGCTTCTTCCTCACGCATCTCATTTTCATCATGAAACAGCGACCTTGCACAGTACGCTTTGAATTGATTCGGCGTTACCTTTTCATATTTTTTGAATGCCCGAATGAATACCGCTACACTGCTAAAGCCTACAGCAAGTGAAATTTCGGTTACGTTCCTATCCGTCTTTGATAAAAATTCCTTCGCCTTTTCAATTCGATATCGGGTGATATAATCTGCCATGCCTTCACCCGTTTGCTCTTTAAATAAACGTGACATATAATTGAATGTCAAGTCAAATTCATCCGCAACCAAACCGACGTTTAAATCCAAATTATCATAATTATGATGAATAAATTCTTTAATCGCCTGAATCCGCAGCGATTTTGACTTTACGTTATTATCAATACTGATTTGGCACAGTCGGCTGATAAAATCATCAATCACCTTCTTTGCGTCTTCAATTTGATTTTCGTTGGTAAAGTTTGTGGTGATAATACACAGCTTTCTGTAATCCAGTTGTTGTGTCCGATCGATTTTAACGGCTACTTTAAAAATGGTTCCGATAATTTGCGTAATTAAATTTCTAATCACGCCAATGCTCATTTTCGGTTCATCCCGATGGCAGCTCAGTTCCTCGTCTATCAGCGAAAGCGCCTTGTTTTCGTCTCCGACAAGAATCGAATTAATCAAATCCGATTCCACCTTATACTCATAATGCGTTGCGTCAAACACAATGTCATCATAAACAAAGACGGACTTGTCGCTGCCCAAAAATCTGAAATCAATCACTTCGATTGCATTGTCGTAAAGGTCAGGCAGCTTTGTTATATCTGTTGTAATCGGACTGATGGCACATATAAATTCTATACCAAGATTTTGCTTTAAGTATTGACTTAAATACTCTGCCTGCTGCACAACCTCACCTTCGTCTTCTAAAACCTCAAAGCAGCTGAGCACACTTACATATAAGTGGCCGATTTGGCAATAGCTGGCGGTTGCAATTTCTTCAACAAGGGTAGAAAACACGTTGGAAACGGCAAAGCATGCCATTTGGTAGTCCTCCGACTTTGCCTCTTCACGCTGACTGCTGAGCACCCCGATGGATGAAATATTAAAGGCAACCACCACAAAGGATTGTCCCGTCAAAGAAAGCTCATTATCCGTAACGGAACGCATAATCTCTCCGGATAAAGGAATCTCTCCGGATAAAATTTTTGATAATTTATTGGCACGCAAATTCTTTTTTTGCTCATCAAACTTCTTTTCAATGCATTTTCTGTCTTTATAACTGATGTTGCTAAAGACATATGCAAGCCCTCCGCACAACACAAGACAGACAAAGTAGCTGAGGACAAAAGAAACCTTAACCAAATTAATTTTTTCCAAATACTGTTTGCCGGACACCATACTGACATAATAAAAATCAGCCGTATCGGATTTCACATAGCAAATATTAAGCTTTTCGCCGTTGACTCTTTCTAAAAAACTGTC
>UQYH01000115.1 GCA_900545185.1 uncultured Eubacteriales bacterium
GGATGTGTATGTATATCCGCAAGGCAAATTTGCTGCGAAGCAGTAAAACCGCAAAAACATTTGTAAGATAACAAGACGGCGCATGCGCCGAAAAAGGAAGTGACATAGTGCGCAGAAGAGAATTTGAAGCAACCGAAGAACAATCAATTGAAACAAAAAAACAAAAGAAAAAGGGTCCTATGCGTGTTATTAAACGAACGATTTTGGTGCTGGGCATTTTGTTTGTTTTAACCGCCGCCGTAGTGGCCGGTGCAACCTTAGGATTTATTGACAACAGCACAGATTTAATTGCGCAGGAGTATAATCTGGATTTCACATCGGTGGTATACTACATTGACGAAGAAACCGGACAACCTGTTGAGCTGGAACGGCTGTATGCCGAGCAAAACCGCGTTTGGGTTGATTTGGAAAATACACCCAAGCTTTTGAAATATGCCTTTATTGCCATTGAAGATGAGCGTTTTGAAACACATCACGGTGTGGACTGGAAACGTACCTTCGGCGCAACAATTAACTTTATTTTTAAAGGCAACCGTTCGTACGGCGGCTCCACCATTACCCAGCAGCTGATTAAAAACATCACGGGTGATGATAAACGTTCCCCTATCCGTAAAATACAAGAAATAGTACGTGCACTGAATCTGGAACGAAAAATGTCTAAAAACCAGATTATTGAAATGTACATGAACACCATTTATCTGGGCGAAGGCTGCCACGGCGTTCAAACCGCTGCCAATGTGTACTTCAGCAAGGATGTATCTAAGCTGAGCCTGGCAGAATGTGCCTCCATCGCCGGGATTACCCAATACCCCAGCAAGTACGATCCGCTGATTAATTTTGACGAGCACAAAAAAAAGCAAGAGGTTGTACTCGGTAAAATGCTGGAACTGGGCTTTATCTCGCAGGAAGAATATGAAGAAGCCAAAAACGAAACGTTAAAGCTTGTTAAGGGCACCGCCAAAACAGAGGGCAGCAAAATTCAGTCTTACTACATAGACCAAATTATTTTGGATGTTATGAACGACTTAATGACGCGGAACAGAATGTCCGAAAGTGCGGCAACCAAGGCTATTTTTAAAGGCGGACTTAAAATTTACGCCAACATAGATCCCAAAGTGCAGGAAGCCATGGAAACCGTTTTTACAAATGAGAAAAACTTCCCCGGTTCCGGCAAAAACAAGCCACAGTCGGCCATGGTGGTCATTGACCCATACACGGGATTTGTAAAAGGCATTGTCGGCGGCCGCGGCGAAAAGCCGGGCAACCGTGTGTTAAACCGCGCCACGCAGTCTCTGCGTCAGCCGGGTTCCTCCATTAAGCCGCTTTCTGTGTTTGCCCCGGCAATTGAACAGGGTTTAATTACCCCGGCCACCATTGTGGATGATACCAAGCTGACCATCGGTGACTGGTCGCCCAAGAACTCTGATAGCACCTTTATGGGACCGATCACGGTGCGTGTTGCGCTTGAAAAATCGCGTAACATCCCGGCTGTTCGTATTTTGGATAAGCTGACGGTTGACCGTTCGTTTGATTTTTTAAGCAACAATTTGGGCATTACAACGCTTGTCAGCCACGAAAAACGTGACGACGGCAAAACCTATTCGGATAAATATTTAAGCTCTCTGGGTTTGGGCGGCTTGACAGACGGTGTTTCCATTATGGAAATGACGGCGGCCTACGCACCTTTTGTGAATCATGGTATATATACCAAGCCAACGACATATACTAAGGTAATTGATTCCAGCGGTCGTGTGATTTTAGAAAACAAAACCGCAACCAAGCATGCCATGAGCGAAACCACCGCATACACCATGTCGCAAATGCTTTCCGGCGTTATACGCTATGGTACGGGTACGCAAGCCAAGCTTGCAAACGGTGTGTTTGCCGGCGGTAAAACCGGTACTACATCTGATGATATTGACCGCTGGTTTGCAGGGTTTACACCCAACTATGTCGGTGTTGTTTGGTTTGGTTATGACATTCCGAAAAAAATGACCGGCTTGGGTAACCCCTGTGTTTCGGTTTGGAAAAAGGTAATGGATTCCATCCATAAGAATGTTGAAGTGAAAAAACTGGAACAGCCGCAGAACATGATTGAAAGAACCATTTGCCAATACAGCGGCAAAATTGCCACAGGCAGCTGCGGCTCGAATGTACGGACGGAATATTTTAAATCCGGCACACAGCCCAACAGCTTTTGCTCATCGCACAGCAAGCAGGCTGAACCGGAGGATAAAATTGACGATACAATTCACAACTCCTCACAGGGCTTAAACGAAGCCGAACCCGGTAGCGGTGCTAAAAATCCGCCGGCCGAGGGTGAGGCCATCACCCCCACCGAGACACCTTCTGCCACGACAGCGCCCTCAACCGGTGAAGCAGCGGCATCGGGAGACGATGTGACGGATGATGATTCGCAATACTGGTGGAGCGGTGACGGAGAATAAAGAAAGGAATGCAGCAAATGTTAGAAAACTACAAAAAACAATATGAGCTTTGGTGTCAAAAGGCGGATGAGTCGACCCGCGCTGAGCTTTTGGCGCTGCAAGATAACGAAAACGAGATTAAAGAGCGTTTTTACAAGGATTTGGAGTTTGGCACAGCCGGTTTGCGCGGTGTGCTGGGCGCCGGTTCAAACCGCATGAACTTTTATACGGTACGCCGTGCCACGCAGGGCTTAGCAGCCTATATTCTGCAAAAAGGCGGCGATGCACCCAAGCGCGGCGTTGCCATTTCGTATGATTGCCGCCACTTTTCCGAAGAATTTGCCTGGGCAGCTGCCTCTGTTTTGGCCGCAAACGGCATTAAGGCTTATGTATATGCCGATATGCAGCCCACTCCTGCCCTGTCGTTCGCCGTGCGATACTTAAAAACGGCTGCCGGCATTATGATTACCGCCAGCCACAATCCGGCTAAATATAACGGTTACAAGGTCTATGGCGAGGACGGCGCTCAAATGAACGTTGCCGATTCGGCCACTGTTCTTTCTTTTATTGAAAAGACGGATATATTCACAGGCGTAAAACAGGCCGATATCCAAAAGGCGCAGGCGGAGGGTCTTATTCAAGTCATTGATGAAGATGTTTTGACGCCGTATCTTCAGGCCGTGACCGCGTGTGTGCAAAACAAAGCGCTTTTAGCCGAAAGCGCCGCCGATTTAAAAATTGTATACACTCCTTTCCACGGCACAGGCTATAAGCCCGTTATGCGCGCACTGCAAGAGGTTGGCTTTACAAACGTATACCCTGTTTTGGAACAGGCAAAGCGCGACCCCGATTTTTCTACCGTAAAATCCCCCAACCCGGAGGATCCGGCCGGGTTTGCGATGGCAATTGATTTAGCCAAGGAAAAGGATGCCGATGTCATCATCGGTACCGACCCGGATTCTGACCGCATCGGCGTATTTTGCCGCACAGCGGACGGATACGCATCCTTAAACGGTAACCAAACCGGCGTTTTGCTGATGGAATATGTCCTTTCACAGCGCAAGAACCTAATCCCGGAGGATTACGCCGTCAGTACCGTTGTTTCGACAAAAATGACCGAAAAAATCGCCGCTGCCTATGGGATACAATTATATTTGGTCTATACCGGCTTTAAGTTCATCGCCGGTGTTATTAAGGCGCACGAAGAGCATCCGAACGGCGGTTCCTATTTGTTTGGATTTGAAGAGAGCTTCGGCTATCTGCCCGGCACTTACGCACGGGACAAGGATGCCGTCAGCGCCGCACTTTTGGTGTGTGAAGCCGCAACCTATTATAAAAAGCAAGGCAAAACACTGCTCGATGCGGTGGAGGATATGCGCCGTAAATACGGTTATTTTCTGGAGTATACCGAATCGCTTTATATGGAGGGCATCGACGGCATGGAGCGTATGAAAGCGCTGATGGAGCATGTTGCCGAAAACCCCTTTCGCAAAATCGGCAATGCCGAAGTGCTTGCCTACCGTAACTATAACAAGAGCTATCGGGAGGATTACCGAACCGGCGAAAAAACACCGATTGATATGGAGCCTTCAAATGTTTTATATTTTGAATTGGAAAACAACGGATTTTTAATTTTGCGTCCCTCCGGCACAGAACCGAAAATTAAAGTTTATTTCTCGGTTGTCGGCAAAAGTGCCGAAGATGCGCAGCAAAAGCTGGATACGCTGCGTCGTGACGCCAAAGAAGTATTGGCGTAGGCATTGAGATATCGGGGCGGCACATGCCTCAAACAGGTTATCAAAAATATACCATCTGTTATATCGGGGAGTTGTGAGAGGGGTTTCCCCTCTCGCTTAAAAATGCGGTTTTCGCGGGCGTGTACCGCAAAAACCGCTCCTTTAAAGGGCTGGCGCGTTAAGCGCCGCGCGAGCGAAAGCCCTTATCCTCAAGCGAAAGCTCTCAAGGAGAGATTTCGGCTTGAAGCGTGTCGATAATGTCGGCACGCTCATCGGGGCGGCACATGCTGCCCCAAATTTCACATACATGCAGAATTTTCTGTTTTGCCGGGTTTGGGGGTTGACATTTTTCGTCAAAAATGATATACTGTTACTAAGATTTGTTATTTTTTGTGAGGTGAGAGTATGGACGGCGGCAGTCATGGCCGATTATGGAGCAAGACGGACAGAATTATGAATAAGACGGCTTGCCAATGCGCCGTCTGTTTTGCGTTGCACTAAGCAACCTCACCGATTTACCCATCATAATTCTTCTGCCCTTGCTCAAATTCCGATCGAATTAAAATTTACCCGGAATCAGGCAAGGCTATTTTTATGCCCTTTTCTGCGTTTCGGTTACAACGCAAGGAGGATTTGAGATGAGCGCAGTTGAAAACGAAGCCGCAAACAACACGGCAGAAGCAATACACCGTGATTATCAAACCGAGCTGCTGAATATCATTCGCAGCCCGCTGACACCGGCTATTTTGGCCGATAAGCTATCCGAATATCACGAAGGTGATATTGCAACCGTTTTAGAGCTTTTAACCCCGGAGGAACGCATACGTCTGTACCGTGCGGTGGATTCGGAGTTTTTATCCGGCATTTTAGAATATGTTGACGATATTACCCCCTATTTTCAAGAACTGAATTTACGCAAGAAAATTGAAGTGTTGTCGCTTTTGGAGATTGACACCGCTGTTGAATATCTGCAAAAGCTGAGTAAGGAAGAGCGTAACACTCTGGTCGGATTAATGGATGAAGAGTTCCGTCACGATGTTGCCCTGCTCTCCTCTTTTGACGAGGACGAAATCGGCAGCCGCATGACCACCAATTATATCAGCGTGGAAGAAGGCCTTTCCATTCGCCAGGCCATGCGCTCTTTAATTGACCAAGCGGCCGAGAATGACAACATCTCTACCCTGTATGTCACCAAGGCGGATGAAACCTTTTGCGGTGCTATTGACTTAAAGGATTTGATTATTGCACGCGATACCGATACATTGGCCGATTTAATTATCGTTTCATACCCTTATGTTTACGCCGAAGAGCTGATTGAGGACTGTATCGAACGTATTAAAAGCTACGCCGAGGACTCTATCCCCGTGCTGGATGAAGATAATAAGCTGATTGGTGTTATTACGGCGCAGGACATTGTCAGCGTTGTGGATGAAGAATTGGGCGAAGACTATGCAAAGCTCGCCGGTTTAACGGCCGAGGAGGATTTAAAAGAACCGATACGCGTCAGCGTGAAAAAACGTATTCCTTGGCTGATTGTTTTGCTGGGGCTTGCACTTTTGGTTTCAAGCGTTGTCGGCTTGTTTGAAACCGTGGTTGTCGGCTTGCCGATGATTATTTGTTTCCAATCGTTAATTTTGGACATGGCCGGTAACGTCGGTACACAGTCCTTGGCTGTGACCATTCGTGTACTGATGGATAATAAATTAGAAAAAAAGCAGCGTCGGCATTTAATTTTTAAAGAAGGACGCATCGGCGTGATTAACGGTTTTCTGCTGGGTACGCTCTCTTTTGTCCTAACGGGAGCATACATCTTTTTGTTTAAGCACGAACCGGCTGCAAGCGCTTTTTCCATTTCGTTTTGCATCGGCCTGGCCTTAATGATTGCCATGACGCTTTCCAGCATTGTCGGTACCGTTGTGCCGCTGTTTTTCAAAAAAATTAAAATTGACCCGGCTGTTGCATCCGGCCCGTTTATCACAACGTTAAATGACCTTGTGGCCGTTATCACGTATTACAGCCTGGCTTGGGTTTTACTTTTGCAGATTGCAAAATAAACAGTTTAAAACGAAACAAAGAGAAACCGGCCTCCGTTTGTGCACCTAAAACAAACAGAGGCCGGTTTTCATAATGACATATTTTTTATAAATTTGATTCTCTCGGATATGTATCCCCTTTAAAACCCGATGCAATTGCGTGATGGCAGTTGTTTAGAATTGCCTATATAACAGCAAAAGAACGAAAATCACAAGCATCACAGACATCCAAAACAATACCAAGCCCAAACGACTGCGTTTACGTGTACGTGACGAAGTGCGGGCGTCCATCGGTTCATCACTTGAACGATGCCGCGGTCTTTTTGCCGCAGAACGCGCTTTGCGATATAAGGCAAGCGGATCCGTTTGATTCATAATACGGGAATAAAAACGATCCAGCCACCTTGCATCTTCCGGCTCACACATATTTTCTTCACTGCAACCCGGTTCGTGCGAAATTTGATTTCTAACCCAGCGATAATGCTTTAAGTTCTTCAAGTCCTCTTCCCAATTACGAACATATAAACTACCGTTTGAAAGACTTTTCATTTCATCTATGTAAGCGGATACAGGTGGCCTGTCCTTGCCTAAAATTTCACCGCATAGCTTTTCTAAACGTTTATACGAATCCATAAAGCCCATAGTATACCTCCTAAAAATTCGCCAAAGCGAGTTTGTACCGCACCAACTACTCGGCTTCGACATTGCTGCCCTTACACCTGTAGCCTATCTACGTCGTAGTCTACAA
>UQYH01000116.1 GCA_900545185.1 uncultured Eubacteriales bacterium
TCGTAAAACAGCCTGCAAATAAGGAGTTTGCCATGGCCATTTACACCATTTCGGATTTGCATTTGGGACTTTCATCCAATAAACCGATGGATATTTTCGGCCCCAAATGGGAAAATTATTTAGAGATTTTACAAAAGAACTGGACATCACTTGTTAAGCCCGATGATTTGGTTTTAATCCCCGGCGATATTTCGTGGGCTATGTATTTAGATGAAATCGAAGCGGATTTTCGCTTTTTAAATGATCTGCCGGGTATTAAATTAATATCAAAGGGTAACCACGACTATTGGTGGGAAACACTTAAAAAGTTGAATGCATATGTGGAAAAAATGAACTTTCAAACGATTCATTTTTTGCACAATTCTATATATCAATATGACAAAATTACAATCTGTGCGGCAAAGGGCTATCCCGATAATGGGAAGAGCGAAGAGGATAAAAAGCTTTACAGCCGTGAGGTGAACCGATTGGCCTTATCGCTGGAGGCTGCTGCTGCCGCAGGCGCACAGATTATTTACGTTATGCTGCATTATCCGCCGACGCTTCAATCCGAATTTGCGCGGCTGATGGAGCAATACGGCGTATCGCGCTGCCTGTACGGGCATTTGCACGGCGTGCACCACAATATGGCATTGGAGGGTGTGTACGGCGGTGTGGATTATAAGCTTGTTGCGGCAGATTATTTACAGTTTAAGCCATATTTGTTAATGAAATAAGGGAGATTTTCCGAAAAAGGCGGTGAGACCGTGTCTGAGCCGGATTTGATTAAACGCTGTCAAAACGGGGATGTTGAAGCTTTTGAACAGTTAATTGAAGGCTATGAAAAGAAAATAATTAACTATTGCTGGCGTATGCTGGGGAATCCCTTGGATGCTGAGGACGCGGCGCAGGAGATTTTTGTTAAAGTCTTTCGCTTTATCGGGAGCTTTACCGGGCAATCCTCCTTTTCAACGTGGCTGTATCGAATTGCCTCTAATGTTTGTCTTGACCTTTTGCGCAAACGAAAACGCCGGCCGGCCGAAACAGTCAGCCTGAACCAATGTAACGCAGAAGGGGATGAATTTGCCCTGCCGATAGAGGATACATCGCCCACGCCTTATGAAAGCACGCAGATGAATGAAGCGCAGCGCGTTTTGACAGCCGCACTGGAACAATTGGGCGAGGAGCAGCGGCGTGTGATTGTTTTGCGCGATATTGAAGGCCTTTCGTATGATGAAATCGCACAAATTATCAATGTGGCGCCGGGAACGGTGAAATCGCGCATTAATCGGGCACGAAAAGCCTTGCAAAAACTTTTGGAAAAAGACAGGGAACTATTTCTGTCGGAATGACGTCTTTTATATTGTAACAGTTTATTGATTACTTTGGAGGAAAGGAGGGGAAAACAGTGAGCCGACTTTGTGAACAAACGCGTGAAATGCTTTCGCTTTACATAGATGATATGCTGAGCGAGACGGAAAAGGAGACAGTGCAAAGCCATTTGGCCGAGTGCGAGGCATGCAGAGAGGATTATGAAATGCTTTTAGCCGTGCAACAGTCGATGGCCGACATGCCGCAGTTTGAGGTCAGTGACCGTTTTCGGACAGGACTGCACGAAAAATTGGTTGCGGAAGCTGCAAAGAAAACGTCATCCGCTCCGGCAAGGCGTCCGCTTTGGTACAGATTATCCGGTGCAGCGGCCGCAGTGGCTGTGATTGCCGTTTCTGTCATTGCCTTAAACAATATGCCGAAGCAAGCTGATTTAACCCCTAAAACCATGACTCCTGAGCCGACACAACAAGCAGCAGCCACGCCGGGCAGCACACCGGCCGCAGAAAACGGTACGGAAACCGATGCGGCGCCGGATGGGACAAAAGCCCCAAAGGCTGTACAGACGAATCAGAACGCAAGCAAACAAGATACGGAACCGCAAAAACAAACGCAGCAGCCCACGCCGGCAGACAAAAAAGCCGACGAAACAAGCTACGCGGCAGCCGATACCGCAGGCAGCACGGACGATACATCGGCAGAGAAGAAGCAGGAGAGCACAGCGCCGCAGCCGGAGCAGGCCGCTGCCGCATCATCGGCCTATGCGCCCGATGCGGCAAATAACAGAGCAGATGCGGCAGATAACGGGCTTGACACACAAACCTTTGCGGCAGCGGCATCCGATGTGAAGGAAGATGCAAATACCGATGCAATGCCGATCCAAAGGAGCGGCGGCAGCGGTGGCGGCGGTTCATCAGCCGGGTCTGCATCCAAAGCGTCTGCGGCTATGCAACACAAGCTGCGCTTTACATTGACAGAGCAGGGCTGCCGACAGGCACATGAAGTTTTGCAAGGTTATACAAAAAACGGGGATGCTTATTTGGTGCCGGAGAATAAAGCGGCACAAATAGCGCAAAAACTGAAACAAATTGGGGGATACCAATCTTGTGATGAAGAGGGAACAGCAATCTCCGGCGGATATGTGTGGATAGAATTAACGGAATCAGCATAAAGCAAGTGGCACAGGCTTTTAGGCCTGTGCCACTTGCTTTATACAAAGAACAAATCGCTTGCTTACAATATTTTTTCCATTCCCATTTTTTGAACCTTAAGCCCCATCTTTTCATAAAACCGTATGGCGTTATCATTGCCTGTCCACACATTCAGCGTAATGTTATAAAATCCGTTCTGCTTTGCATACTCTGCAACGTGATGATACAGCAGCCGCCCGATGTGCATGTTCCGGGCTGCTTCGTCAACGCATAAATCGTCTATGTAAAGCGTTTTTATGTCGGTTAAGGTGTTATTACCTGTGTGCTTTTGATATACGCAAAAAGCATAGCCCAGCACAATGCCGTCTTTTTCGGCAACGAAAATCGGCTTATCGTTGTCTGCTATCATTTGCCGCAGTTCATCATCGCTATATTTTTTCGTTCCCGGCTTGAACAAATCCGGTCTTATATTGCTGTGAACGGTAAGAACCTGATATAGCAGCTTATTAATCATTTCAATGTCCGATTCTTTTGCACGGCGTACCTTGACCTTCTCCATACTTGTGCCCTCCTTAAAAGCTTTTCTTAGTATTGTACCATAACAGCAGGAAAAGGACAATGCCTGTCGGCATGTTTCTTTTTCGGTTTTTCAAAAAAATTTTTAAAAAAGTATTGACAAACGAAATTAGTTGTGTTAAACTAACTGATGAAAAGTTAGCAATGACTAACTTTATATTTTACATATAGGTTAGACCATTCTAACCGGAACGGAGGCCAACATGATGCCGCTTAGCTTAGCAGGAGTAGGTGAAAACAACATCATTAAAAAAATCGGCGGTAAGCCGGAGGTAAAAAAACATCTTGAAAATTTGGGCTTTGTTGTTGGGGGCAATGTGCAAATCGTCAGCACACTCGGCGGCAATGTGATTGTAAATGTAAAAGAAGCGCGTGTGGCCATCAGTGAGGAAATGGCACGCAGGATTATGGTTTGATGCGGGCGGCAGACCCGAGCATACAATTTGTTATTAAAAAAAGTATGAATATAAAAAGACAGGAGGAAACACGATGAACACATTAAAACAGGCAAAGATCGGTGATACGGTTACGGTTTTAAAGCTTCATGGTGAAGGCGCGGTCAAGCGCAGACTGATGGACATGGGAATTACCAAGGGTACGGCCGTGCACGTTCGCAAGGTAGCGCCGCTGGGTGACCCGATTGAGGTAACGGTACGCGGCTATGAGCTTTCGCTGCGCAAAGCGGATGCGGAAATGATTGAAGTACAATAGACTGTGCAGGTTTTTGTGCAGTATCAATTAGTTAGTTTATGAAAACTAATCAAGAAGGAGAGGACTTATTATGAATATCAGAATTGCCTTGGCGGGCAACCCGAACTGCGGTAAAACAACCTTATTTAACGCACTGACGGGTTCAAATCAGTTCGTAGGTAACTGGCCGGGTGTTACGGTAGAAAAAAAGGAAGGTAAGCTGAAAAAGCATGAAGGCGTTGTCATTACGGACCTTCCCGGTATTTATTCGCTTTCCCCTTACACCTTAGAAGAAGTTGTTGCAAGAAATTATTTGATTGATGAACGTCCGGATGCCGTTTTAAACATCATTGACGGTACAAACCTGGAGCGTAACTTATACTTAACCACACAGCTGACCGAGCTGGGGATTCCGGTTGTCATTGCCATTAACATGATGGATGTTGTCAGAAAGAACGGCGATAAAATTAACATCGCCGAGCTTTCGCGTGAGTTGGGCTGCAAAATTATTGAAATTTCGGCCTTAAAGGGCGATGGCGTTATGGCAGCAGCCGAAGCGGCTATTTTGGCGGCGCAAACGGGTAAAACCGTACCCATGCACACCTTTAGCGGTGCGGTAGAGCATGCCATTGCACATATTGAAGAAGCAGTGCTGCATACCATGCCGGATAACGAGCAAAGATGGTACGCCATTAAGATTTTTGAACGTGACGAAAAGGTAATTGAAAAGCTTAACATTAATGCCGGTGTGATGGAGCACATCGAAGAGGACATTAAGGCGGCAGAGGAAGAACTGGATGACGATGCCGAAAGCATTATCACAAACGAACGTTACGTATATATTGCCGAGATCATTAAAAGCTGCTATAAAAAGAAAAATGCCGGTAAGCTTTCAAATTCGGATAAAATTGACCGTGTTGTTACCAACCGTTGGCTGGGCTTGCCGATTTTTGCCTTGATTATGTTCTTGGTGTATTACATCTCTATGGTCGGCATTGGTTCTATGGCAACCGACTGGGCCAACGACGGATTGTTTGGTGACGGCTGGCATTTGTTCGGCATCGGTTCGGCTGCCTATGAAGAGGTTGCGGAAGAATTCGGCGGAGCGGACAGCGTGATTCAGGGCTACATTGAAGCTGCCGACGAAAAAGGCATAGACACTGAAGAGCTGGCGGCTGCACTGGATACAGAGGATGAAGCGTTTGATGCCGCTGCGGCAAGCGAAGCTTTAACGGCCTTTGCGGATGAAGTTCGTGACATCCCGGAGGTTACCTATACGGTTGTGGATGAAGAAACCATGGCCGATGAAGAAGAAACCGCTACCTACAGCGATTTGCTTGAAGCCATTGACACATATGAAAAATATGACTGTGCAGAGCCCGATCCGGCAGATTACGGCGTTTGGGTTCCGGGTATTCCCGTTTTGGCTGAAGCAGGGCTTGAAAAGGCCAATTGCCCCGAATGGCTTAACGGCTTAATTTTGGATGGTATTATTGCCGGTGTCGGCGCTGTACTCGGCTTTGTACCGCAAATGCTGGTACTGTTCCTGCTCCTGGCATTTTTGGAAGCCTGCGGCTACATGGCCCGTATCGCTTTCGTACTTGACCGTATCTTCAGAAAGTTCGGTCTTTCGGGTAAATCCTTTATTCCTATGTTAATCGGTACAGGCTGCGGCGTGCCCGGTATCATGGCATCGAGAACCATTGAAAATGACCGTGACCGCAAAATGACGATTATGACAACAACGTTTATTCCCTGCGGCGCTAAGGTGCCGTTTATCGCAATGATCGCAGGCGCTATCTTCGGCGGATCGGCCTGGGTTGCAACCTCGGCTTACTTTGTTGGTATGGCTGCCATCATTGTTTCGGGTATTATGCTGAAAAAGACCAAGATGTTCGCAGGCGATCCGGCGCCGTTTGTTATGGAACTGCCGGCCTACCATCTGCCGACAGTCGGCAATGTATTGCGCAGCATGTGGGAGCGTGGCTGGTCGTTCATTAAAAAGGCTGGTACCATCATCCTGTTATCAACCATTTTGGTTTGGTTTACCACCTATTTCGGATTTGTAGACGGCAAGTTCCAAATGCTTTCGGATGAGCAGCTGGATATGAGCATTCTGGCAGCTATCGGCAGTGTGCTGGCACCCCTCTTTAAGCCTCTCGGCTGGGGTAACTGGCAGGCAGCGGTTGCTTCTATCACCGGTCTTGTAGCTAAGGAAAACATCGTAGGTACCATGGGTATTTTGTACGGCGGTACGGGTACGGTATATGCAAACCTTGCAGAAGCCTTCACCGCTGTTACGGGTTACTCCTTCTTGGTATTTAACCTGCTGTGCGCACCTTGCTTTGCAGCCATCGGCGCCATCAAGCGTGAAATGAACAACGCAAAATGGACATGGTTTGCAATCGGGTATCAGTGCGGCTTTGCCTATGTGGTTGCTTTAATGGTAAACCAATTCGGCAATCTGTTTACAGGTAACGGCAATGTTGTTGGCGTAATTGCAGCCGTTATTGCTTTGGCAGCCATTGTTTATATGCTGGTTAAGCCTTATAAAGAAGCGCAGACCTTTAACGGTAAGGTTAAAGTGAACGCATAACGATCATGAATTGAATGTCATAACAAAAACAAAACGCTAAAGGAGGATTTTTCTATGACGTGGCTTATGGAACATGTGGGAACAATCATTGTTTGCCTTATTTTGCTGGCTGTGATAGCTTTGGCTATCCGCACTCTGCGAAAGGATAAAGCGCAGGGGAAATCCTCCTGCGGCGCAGGCTGCGCAGGATGTGCCATGCGCGGCAGCTGTCATGGCAGAAAAAAGGTCTGAAAATAATATTTTTAAATGAAAGGCTGGCGTGAGAATTATGAAATTAACGGAAATTGTGAAAAATGAAAAGGTTTTGTGCTTTGTCGGCGGTGTTTTGGCTGCCACCTACGGCGTGAAGGCCTTAAAGAGTGAAAAAACCAGAAAGGCTTGTGTATCGGGCTTGGCTAAGTGCATTAAGCTTCAAAACGATGCGCAGGCAACCTTTAAGAACATGAAGGAAGAGGCCGAGGATATTTGCTATGATGCCAAAAAAGAAGCAGCAGCAGACGAGGCATAAGAGAAACAAAGAGCGGGTAATCATGGACGAGCTTATGCGGGAAGTACAAGCCGTGCCACAGGATTCTGTGGTGGGGAT
>UQYH01000117.1 GCA_900545185.1 uncultured Eubacteriales bacterium
ATTTGCGAGCATTTTGACACCGTAATGCGTAAAATTCACTTTAAAAAACGGGTTCGTATATCACAACTTGTGCCTACGTCTTGCGCCGGATTCTATTGTATTATAAGGAGATACCCATGAGCCTTACACAAGCAGACGAACATGATTTATTTGTGCGGTACCACGCCACACAGGATGCCGCATTGTTAAACAAAATTGTTGAGCAATATGCCTATATAACCGATATTTTGGCGCGCCGTTTTGTGGACAAAGGTTTAGAATTTGATGATATTTACCAATCCGCTTCCATTGGATTAATGAATGCCGCAGCGCGTTTTGACCCGGGTCGCGGTACGCGTTTTGCCACTTTTGCAACCCCCACCATTTTGGGTGAAATTAAGCGGCTGTTCCGTGACAAAGGCAATTGCATCCGTGTTCCGCGCCGCGTTTATGAAATATTTTCAAAAGCCAACAAGCTCCGTAACGAAGAGCTTGTTAAAACCGGTCGGCTGCCCAGCCGTGCAGAGCTTTCCAAGGCCTTGGGCGTAAGTGAAAAACAGCTTTCGCAGGCCATGTATTGGGGTGACAGCGGCGGCGTCCATTCGCTGGAGCAGTCCTCGGGCGACCAAGATGCCATTTTGTCCGACTGTATCGGCATAGAGGATAATGAATTTTTAATGATTGAAAACAAGGATTTTGTCGATCGATTTATCCATTCTCTGCCCGAACGCGAGCAGCAATTTGTCCGCTATCGGTTTTATGATGAAATGACGCAAACACAAATTGCGCAAAAAATGAATACATCGCAAATGAACATTTCCCGTATGGAAAAAAAGGTGTTGACGCATTTGCGTACCGTCTATGAACAAAACCTGTGAACATCAGCGAAAATTAAAGGAATTACAGCAAAAGAGGGTGCAGCAAAACGATTTTGTTTTTGCTGCACCCTCTTTTAATGTTGCTGAAATAAAGCCGCAATCGGTGACAAACTAATTTTTACTGCATGCAATTGGGATAGAGCGGATATTTGGCACACAGTGCAGCCACACGCGCGTCAATCTCGTTTTTCTTCGCATCAAAGTCTGTCAGCGTCATGTAAATCAGCTTTGCAATTTCTTCCATATCCGCTTCCTTCATGCCGCGGCTGGTAGAAGCCGGTGTACCGATGCGGATACCGCTGGTGATGAAGGGACTTTGCGTTTCAAACGGAATGGTGTTTTTATTAACGGTAATATGTACTTCGTCAAGACGTGTTTCGGCATCCTTACCGGTAATACCCAGGCTTGTCAAATCGGCCAGCATTAAATGATTGTCCGTACCGCCGGATACAAGGCGTACGCCTTCTTTCATCAGGCCGTTTGCCAGCGTTTTGGCGTTGGTTACAACCTGTTTTTGATAGGTTTTAAAATCATCATGCAGCGCTTCTTCCAGGCAAACCGCCTTAGCCGCAATCACATGCATCAAGGGGCCACCCTGAATACCGGGGAAAATGGCCTTATTAATCATTTTGGCATGCTCTTCCTTACACAAAATCAAGCCGCCGCGCGGTCCGCGCAGTGTTTTGTGCGTGGTGGTGGTGACAAAATCGGCGTACGGTACGGGGCTGGGATGCAGGCCTGCCGCAACCAAACCGGCAATATGTGCCATATCCACCATAAAGTATGCGCCGACTTCTTTTGCAATTTCGGCAAATTTAGCAAAATCAATCATGCGAGGGTATGCGCTTGCACCGGCCAAAATCAGCTTAGGCTTATGCTCAATCGCCAGGCGTCTTACTTCATCATAATCAATGATGTTTGTATCCTCCGTCACACCATAGGGCACAATGTTAAAGTATTTGCCCGAAATATTCACCGGGCTGCCATGGCTTAAATGTCCACCGTGGGAAAGATTCATACCCAGCACGGTGTCACCCGGCTTTAAGGCAGCAAAAAATACAGCCAAGTTAGCCTGTGCACCCGAATGAGCCTGCACATTGGCATGCTCGGCGCCAAACAGTTTTTTTGCCCGTTCAATGGCGAGGTTCTCTACAATATCCACATACTGGCAGCCGCCGTAATAGCGCTTACCGGGGTAACCTTCTGCGTACTTGTTGGTCAGAGGCGAACCCATGGCTGCCATAACGGCAGGCGATACAAAATTTTCTGATGCAATCAGCTCAATATTGCTGTTTTGCCGCCCAATTTCGAGCTGAATTGCTTCAGCAACCTGAGGGTCTACCTTTTTTACTTCGTCAAATGAAAACATGCCGGCATACTCCTTTTTTCTCTTTAGTTAATCATAGATAATGAAATTCAATTGATTATTTTTTCTTTTTCTTCTTTTTCTTGCCTGCCAGCTTCTTTTGCTTGGCAGCAGTCTCGGCTTCGGATTTAACGGTCGGCTTGTGCAGCTGTACGGCCGTAATAATGGCCATAACCACAAAATATACCGCCATGGCGATATACACACAAATAACGGCCGTCACCTTGTCATAATTCGGAATCCAGCCGAATTTGGTGATATAGATAGCCGCCGAACCGATAAGCGTACCCAGGCAAACCGCACTGTAATTTTTAACAGACGGTTTTTTCAGCTTACCCCAAATCAGCAAAAACAAGCCGAGCACAACACTGATAATTGCCACAACCAATAAAAATACATACGCCCAACGCATGGCGTTGCCGCCGCTGCGAAGCGCTGTATTTACATACAAAAGCACTAAGCCTGCCGCCAGCAGAATGCCAAAGTTAAGCACCAGCCGATTCGACAGCTGTTCCTTCTTTTCCTTTGTCATACCATTCACTCTCCTACATTTTAAATGTCATGCGCCGCTCGGCGCTTCATAAACCATTTTATAAAACAAAAGCCTGTCCGGGGGGTCACCTTGCCCGATTCGGCATTAAGGCATCAACGCCCATATGCCTAAACCGTCTCCATCTCGCCCCATTCATAAAGTAAAACCGTCAGTGCGGCCAAGCCGGCTGTTTCGGTTCGCAAAATGCGCGGCCCCAGCGTAACGCTCTGCGCACCGCAGCGCTGTAAAAACGCCGCTTCCTCCGGCACAAAACCGCCCTCCGGCCCAATGAAAATACCGGCCGATTTTGTTTTACGGCCGCGTAATGCTTCACGCACCGTTTGCGATGTTTCTTCCTCATAGGGTAAAAGCAAAAACTCCGGCAGCGTCTGCTGCGAAATTTCCGAAAGCAGAATCGGCATGTGTACCGTCGGGATTTTACCGCGGCCGCATTGTTTGGCTGCCGCCTCGGCTGTTTTTTGCCAGCGCACAAGCTTTTTTTCGGCCTGCTCTGCCGTCAGCCGCACCACACTGCGTTCCATTTGCACCGGCACAATGGAGGAAATACCCATTTCCGTGCACTTTTCAATGATCCATTCCATTTTGCCCTGCTTCGGCAAACCCTGGTAAAGCGTAACCTCCACACCCGGCTCTGTCTTACACGGCTTGCTGCCGCAGACCGAAAGCGTAACCGCCTCACGGGTGATGGCCGTAATCTGCGCTTCATAATCAATGCCCATACCATCACAAATGCAAAGCACATCACCAACCGTGTGCCGCAGCACCTTGGCAATATGGTTCACGTCCGCGCCTGTCAGCGTGATAACGGAACCGTTTATTTGGTTTGGTTCTACAAAAAATTTTGACATAAGTCAAACACCGCCAATTCAATATATAGTATATCATTTTTTGTAACTGTTTGTCAAGACGAATTGCAAATTTATAGTGATTTATGGCCGCAAGGCCGATTAAAAGCCCTTTACCGCCGTTTTGCCTATATACAACACCTTGGATAGGCACATTGCAGCCGCAAAAAGGGGATGTAAAAAGGTCTGTACCTTTTTACATCCCCCATGGCTCGTTATAAGCCTTTTTGCAATTACAAATCACATAACGGAACAAACGCAACATGATAGCCTAAAAATTCGGCAAGGGTGCGAAGCGGAATATATGCGCTTCCGTCCACAAGCCGTGCTGCCGTGTCCGTTTCGTGCAATCTTCCGTTAATTTCATAGTTTTTTTCGCCTATCGTAAAACAAATGCTGTCGCCGCCGGCTCCTCCGCCGCCGGTATTGTCTGGGTCTGCAGGAACGGCCGAAACCGCTACCCGTGCCGGAGAGTTGAACCAGTATATGCGTTTGTTCAAATATCCGCATATTTCGCGCGCCGGAACGAGCATTCTGCCGTTTTCGTCCAAAAAAATCTCATGATGAAAAGCCGCCTTTTGGCCGTCTATCACAACGTCAAAATTACTGTATACAAGAATTTGCGGTTTGCCATCGGCAAGCGCCGTCAGCGCCCCGACCAAAGACAGATGATCTGCCGTGTAAAGCGCGTACGGAAGCCGATTCATGGCAAGACTGTACACATCAGTGCCGCCCTCCCTGCCGATAAACGCATAAGCGAACGTACCGTCTGTTTTCTCAATCGTGATATAAAGCCCGGAATCCTCCATGACCTTTGGTTCAAAAGCCGATGTAAGCGTAAGATGGTCACTGATTGCATAAAACGCATCCGCATCCACGCCGACAGCTGCTGCGGCATCGGTAGCAAGCCGAACGGTTTTCGCTTGTTCGCGGCTTACGCCCAAAAATTGCGTCAGCGTGATTTTTCCGCCGACCGTTTCGGTTTCTGCTGCAAATGTAACCGAAGTACACAACATCATTATACATAACAGGCTGAATATTATTTTTTTCATCTCGAAAAACCTCCTCTTATTGAACCGTCACATACTCTTGCCAGCGGTATAAAAAATTATCAAAATCGTGTTCGTGGAATGATAACTGTACGCTATATTTTTTACCTTTTTCAAATGATTTGCCCTTTATTGGAAACACATCATAATTTTTAAGTTCGCCTGCGGAGTGATTTTTTGATACCCATAAGTCCTGCGCAACAATATTGTGTTTATCGTCAAAAACAAGAATGTCCGTGCACTCTGCGTTGTTGGCGGTTAGGCTGCAATTTACGGTTATTTTGTTTTCATCGGCGCTGATTATTTTGATATTGTACCCATCAACATCAAGGTTTTCATAATTTGTTTCAAAAGAAGCGAAATATCCGTTGTAACGCATCATTTTAGATTCATCATCTATATACTCCTCTATATTGCCTATAATTTCAAGATTTTGTGCAACAGGCCAATCCATACTTTCGCCGGTATCGGTGTACGTTAAATCCTCATTCAAAGTCCTTTCCATAGGAAAACCGATAAATACGTTTTTAAGACTGTTATCTGTATTTAATGTAAAATATATGGCAGCCGTACACTCATAGTCAGTAGGTTCAACCCCTAACTTTTTGTATAAATTATATCCTATACTTGTGCTTAACGGATTATAGTCTTTACAGCCTAAAAACTGTAACCCTGTATATTTATCAGAGTCAAGTTGTTTATGAATCTCTGAACCGATACTATATCCGTCCAACCACGCTAATTTTTGCTGTCCCTTGCCTCCAACAAAGCCCAATGTGTTTACATTGCGAATAATTCCCGAAGAAGCTTCCCTCATCTCATATCTGGAAAGTGTGCATTTAATATTGCCATCTTCTGCTGCAATGTTGTTTTTTAGCCAATCGGGAACATACTTGTTTTGAACATTGATTGTAAATTGCATTCCGTCCCTATAATAAATTTCGTTTTTTGTAAAATGCTCCAAGCCGTCAGAGCCGACTGCCGCCATAACGATAGTTGCGCCGAGCATTGTTACTGCAACGGCGCAGGACATTACCGCTGCCATAATTTTTGAAATCTGTCCGCATTTCCTACGGATTTTTGTAAACCTGTTCTGCAAGGTCTTTTTGTTTGCACTCATTTTAGTTGTGTATAAATTCTCAAGCATCTTTCTGCCTCCTTATCCCGTTATTCCTGTACTTTCCATTCTACATATTCCATTTTCAAAGGCTCTTTATATTGCTGTGTGCTTAAATCATATCGTCTAATCTCTTGAAGCTCATCGGAATTTAATATTGTCTGCTTTAACACAAAAGTATTTTCGTTTTCAAACGATACTAGCAAGCGAACGGCAATATCAGACGGGAATGTTTCTAACTGTGCAATTTTTCCTGTTGCCTTATCAATTGAGATACAAGTTTCCGAATTTGCTTGCGTATAATTTTCTATCATACATACCAAGTAATTTCTGCTTTCTATTCTCTGCATAATTCTAAATGCATCGTTTTCCAATATCGTATTTAGCGTGTCTTTGTGTGCTCTGCTTCCGGCTCCGGCATTGGTATCAATCGTCAGGGTTAATGTTTCTTCATCAAAGGTTAAACGCCCTAAATAATATGTGTCGTGTGCAACGTCGTCCCACAAAATTGAATAGTCAGCATCTTCGTTTTCGGGTATCAAATAATAGGCAATCGCACGGATTGAAATATACGAGGTATCTTCAAGCAGCAAAACAGGCGGAGCCCAAGCGTTAGTGTATTTTTCGCTGCCTATCTGACAATACCATTTCTCTCCATTTTCAGATACAATCTCAATAATAGGCATATTTATATTTGCCCCTGTGGTTGCACCGTAAATTTGCTGTGTTACAGAATCAGTAACAAGATTTTCTTGTCCCTCCCAAGCATAGTACGGAAAACTTTGTTTACCTTTCATATAATCGGGTACAGCGCTTTTTGAAACATTGTAATGCACATTACAGTCAAGCATTTCAAATACTTTTCGGAGTGGGACATAATAACTATCAGTATTCAAATACCGTGAGTTTTCAATGTGTTTAATATCTATCGTTTGTTTCTCACCATTAACAGCAATTATTCCGTTGTTTAGTTCCCAACCGTCCATCGCCGCCATAACAATGGTTGCGCCAAGCATTGATATAGCAACCGCGCAGGACATCACCGCCGCCATAATTTTTGAAATCCGTCCGCTTTTCCTGCGAATTTTTGTAAACCTGT
>UQYH01000118.1 GCA_900545185.1 uncultured Eubacteriales bacterium
CTTGCGAGGACGACAAGCCGGAAGGGCTTTAATTTTTCAAATGAAAGGCATATGGGGTTCGATTCCCTAATGCCTAACTTTGCAGAATCAACGCTTAAAAACTCTTTACATTTTTTCCAATATCGTCGGCAGCTCCGTCAAGCTGTGTATAACGGCGTCGGGAGTGTTATCGCTGTCGGGCTGCTCCTGCGGATTGTGGCAGAGCCAAACCGTTTGCAGGCCTGCGTTTTTGCCGCCGCGGATGTCAGAGGTTAAGCTATCCCCCACCATAACGGCGGTTTGTCGGTTAAATTCGGGTATCTTTGCAAAGCAGCGTGCAAAAAACGCCGCCTCCGGCTTGTTGGCGCCAATCTCCTCCGAGATGAAAACACCCGAAAGAAACTGCCCGATGCCCGATCGCTTAATGCGGCTGTGCTGAATGTGCGCACTGCCGTTTGTAGCGGCATACAGCGCATAATGCCGTGATAAGTCTGCCAAAACATCGGCCGCGCCGTCGGCCAAAAAGCAGCTTTCGGCAAGGCGAGCATCGTAGTGTGCCGTCATAGCTTCAGGCGAAAAGGACAGCCCGAACCGTTCGGCCAAAATGGCAAATCGGCGCACCGAAAGCGCATCGCGCGTAATTTTACCCTGCTCCAGCAGCTTCCATTGCGCTAAATTAATGGCGCTGTAGGCCGAAAGAACAGCATCTTCGGGCGGTATGCCAAAATCGCGCAGCGATGCGGCCAGTGCTTCACGCTCACAGCGCAAAAAGTCGAAAATTGTATCATCCAAATCCATTAAAACCGTTTGTATCAAAAGACTACCTCACTTTTACTACCTTCTCTGCCAGTGTAAACAGAATAAAAACCATCAGACTGACGGCCACAACAGCTGCGCCTGCCGGTACGGAGAAGAAAAACGACAGCAAAATACCGCACGAAAAGCACACCATACTGCTGACAGCCGCACAGCAAACCACACCGCGAAAGCTTTTAAACAGACGCATGGCGGTAAGCGCCGGAAAAATAATCAGACCGCTCATCAGCATGGCGCCCATCATCCGCATACCCACAACCACCGTCAGCGCGGTTAAAACGGCAATCAGCATATTATAAAGCCGTACCGAAAGACCCGTAGCGCGGGCAAAGCTTTCGTCAAACGTAACGGCAAAAATATTGTGATAAAAAAGCACAAACAGCACCAAAACGGCCAGCGAAAGGCACACACTCAGCACCACATCGCCGCGGCTCATGGCCAATACACTGCCAAACATATAGTTATGCACATCGGCATTCATACCCCCGGCCAAAGAGGTGACAATCACACCAAAGGCCAAGGCCGAGCAAGAGACCAGCGCAATGGCCGCATCCCCCTTCAGCTTACCGCGCTCCGAAAGGCGCAGCAACCAAAAGGCCGCCAGCACCACAACGGGTACCGAGACCGCAAGCGGCGCCATGTTAAGCGCCATGGCGACCGAAAGCGCACCAAAGCCCACGTGCGAAAGGCCATCGCCAATCATGGAATACCGCTTAAGCACAAGGCAAACGCCCAAAAGCGCCGCACAGAGCGAAACCAAAAGCCCTACGGCCAGCGCACGAACCATAAACGCATACGAAAAGACCGATGCCAAGCTAGCCATCATGCCGCACACCTCCTGCCAAACGGGCATATGCCTCTGTTTTGATGTAATCCGCTGTCGTGCCGAAAAACAGCACATGCGTTGCCATGTGTAAAATTTTTGTGCCGTATGTCACGGCGTTTTGAATATCGTGCGAGACCATAATCACCGTAACGCCGTGTTTTTGATTTAAATCGCGAATCACAGCGTATAACTCGGCCGTGGCCGCCGGGTCAAGACCCGTGGCAGGCTCGTCCAAAAGCAGCAGCTTTTCGGTTGCACACAGGGCACGCGCCAGCAAAACACGCTGCTGCTGACCGCCCGAAAGCGCACGATAGGATCGTTTTTTTAAGTCCAAAATGCCTAAAAGCACCATCATGTCTTCGGCGCGGGCATGCTCTTTTTTGTTATAAAACGGCCGCAGACCGCGCCGCGCACTGCACCCGGAAAGCACAACCTCATAAACCGATGCCGGAAAGTCGCGCTGCACCTGTGTTTGCTGGGGCAGATAGCCGATTTCGTTCCGACGCAGTCCGGAAAGCACAACACGTCCGTGGCTGGGCGGCAAAAGCCCCAAAATGCCCTTCATCAGTGTACTTTTACCCGATCCGTTTTCGCCCACAACGCACAGATAATCGCCTTCCTCCACCGTAAAGTCCACATGGCACACGGCATTGATGTTATCATAATGCATGCACACATCTTCACAATGTAACAGGCTCATCGGCATAATCCCTCCTTCACATGCTCGGCGTTTTGCCGCATCAGGGAAAGATACGTTGCGCCGCCTTGCAATTCATCCTTTGAAATATTATGGCACGAATGTAACAAAAGCGGCTTGGCGCCTGTTTCGTCACAAATTAACTGTGCAATTTTGGGGTTTGAAAGTTCTTCATAATAAACGACAGGGATTTTCTCACCGCGCACCTCGTCAATCAGCCGTGCCACATCGGCCGCGGCCGGCTCTGTTTCAGAAGAGCACGAATCGTACGCGCTGTCATATGCCAAGCCGTAATCGGCTACAAAATAACCAAAGGCAAAGCGGCCGCCGAAAATCAGCTTATGCCGCACGGCATTTTGCGTGATGGCCGTAAACTCCGCATCCAGCGCCGCCAGTTCGCCGCGCAAGTCCGCACCGTGTGCCCGATAGACTGCACTGTTTTGCGGATCGATTTCGCACAGTGTATCCTCTAAGTGCTGCGCCATTTGCAGGGCGCGGCGCGGACTGGTAAAAATGTGCGGATCCACATCATGCACATGCGTATTGTGCGCATGCCGATCGCCGCCGTCCTCGTGCACATGCTCGCCTTCATGTGCATCTTCTTCGTGTTCATGTTCTTCGTGCTCGTCCGCTTCCTTTTGCAGAGCGATGCCCTCGGAAATATTCAAAATCACGGGGTCGCCCTCTAGGCCGGAAAGGATAGAAGCCGCCCAACCCTCCATCGCTTCTCCCGTGTAGATAAACAGGTCGGCCTTGTTAATGCGTATCACATCCGCCGGGCTTGGCTCGTACGAATGGCTTTCCGCTCCCGGCGGCAAAAGCAGCGTAACATCGGCCAAATCCCCGGCGATGGTGCGCGCAAAATCATATTGCGGAAACAGCGTTGCCACAATTTGCAGCTTGCCGCTGTCTGCTTCCTCCTCTGTCGGCGGCACGGCGGCACAGGCAGAGAGCAGGCAAACGGTCAGCAGCAAAGACAAAATCGCCGCCGTTTTTCGTTTCATCATACATTGCCTCCTGCATTTGTAAACAATCTTTTTTGTTGCAAAAACTCTCAAACAGATATTTCGGCTTGAAGGGACTTTTTTTACATCCCCTCTTAATCAATGCTCCTCTTTGGGTATAGGCTTCTCTGCCGGCTTTAAGGTAAAGTTAAAGCGCGTAAATTCATCCGGCTCGCTTTCGGCCCAAATGGTCTCACCGTGCTCCTTTATAATGCTTTTGGCAATATAAAGCCCCAGCCCGGTACCGTTTTTATCCAGACTGCGCGATTTATCCGTTTTGTAAAAACGGTCAAACACGTGTGCCAAATCCTCATGTGCAATGCCGATTCCGGAGTTTTGAATGGACACAAACACCTTGTTCCGATCGGTTTTGCCGGTGCGGATGTCAATAAAACCGCCCTCCTGCGTAAATTTAATGGCGTTATCCATTAAATTGGTTAAAACGCGCTGAATATGATCCTTGTCCGCCGTCACCCACTGATCCTCGGTTTGAAAGCTGACGGACAGCTGAATGTTTTTCTCCGTAATCCGCTTTTCCAGCTTGATAACGGAAAGACGGATCATTTCGTTAATGTTAAAGTCGCGCAGCTCCAGCGTAAAGCTGCCCTGCTCCATTTTGGAAATATCCAAAAGCTCGTTCACCAGGCGCGATAAACGCTTGGTTTCGTCCAACACAATGGTCAAATATTGGTTTTGCTTTTCGGGCGGAATGGTACCGTCCAAAATGCCCTGCACAAAACCGCCGATGGTTGTCATCGGCGTGCGCAAATCGTGCGATACGTTAGCCACAAAGCTGCGGCGCATGGTTTCCAGCTGTTCAATCGAATCGGCCATTTTGTTAAACGAATCACCCAGCTCGCCCAGCTCGGTGGTTTCGTTTAAATAAACGCGCTTTTCAAAGTGCCCGTCCGCAATGGCCTTGGCCGCATTGTTAAGCGTTTTTAACGGACGCGTAATCCGTGCCGACATGGTGTAAATAATCACCAGCGTAACGGCCAAAACCAAGGAGACCGAAAACAGAAAAATCTGCAAAACGCCGGAGCGCAGCTGGTGGATTTCCGGCACGGGCATGCTGACAAAAACGCCGCCCAAAACCGTGTTGTTATCATATAAAATCGGGATCCCCACCGTCAGCGTGGAGGCACGGAAGGTGCCGCCCAGCGTACCGACATAGCGTACGCGCTGCCCCTTCATGACCTCGCTGTAATATTCGGGACGAATGGTGACGGCACCCTCCGATGAAGTAGATGCAATTGTCTCTCCGTTTATAGCCAGCACGGTAATATGCGTGTCCGAGGAAAGGCTCAGCGCATCCACATTCATCTGGTAATTATCCTTGGCATAATTTGGGTTGCGCCGCGCCAGCTTCACCGTAAAATCGGCCAGGCTTTCGGCCACATAGGTCAGGTCATCCTCTTTTAAAGAGGTTAAGTAATCACCCAGCAGACCATACATCAGCATACCCATCACCAAAAAGCTGAATAAAATGGCCAGCATGGTATACATAAACATTTGAGAAAAAATACTTTTTTTAATCATGCCCATCCCTTATTTCACTTGTTTTACTTCACTTCAAATTTATAGCCGACGCCCCAAACGGTTTTCAGCTGCCAGCTTTGTCCCTCGCCTGCCAAATCCAGCTTTTCACGCAGACGCTTTACGTGCACATCCACGGTACGGGAATCGCCGAAATAGTCAAACCCCCAAACGGTTTCAAGCAGCTGCTCCCGCGTGAACACCTTGTTGGGGTTAGTGGCCAAAAAGTATAAAAGCTCCAGCTCTTTGGGGGGAATATCCACAGGGTTGCCGTTAATTTTCAGCTCGTAGTTCGAAAGATTAATAGCCAGATTGGGATATACAACCTCTTTTTCGGCATCGCCCTTGGGGTCATAACGGCGCAAAACGGCCTTAATGCGCGCCACAAGCTCCTTATTTTCAAAGGGCTTCACCATATAGTCATCGGCGCCCAGTTCCAGACCCAGCACCTTATCAAAGGTTTCGCCCTTGGCGGTTAACATAATAATGGGTATATTGCTGATGCGGCGAATCTCGCGGCAAACCTGAAAGCCGTCCATCTTCGGCAGCATCACGTCCAGCAGCACAACCGAGGGTGTGCTCTCTTTAAACAGAGTGATGGCCGCCTGCCCGTCGTGCGCAAGCGTTACCGTAAAGCCTTCTTTTTCAAGATACAGGCGAATCAATTCGCAAATGTTCCGATCATCGTCTACTACCAAAACGCGTTGTGTGTTCATATATATCTGCCTCCTGTCTGTATGTTCAAAATCAATTATTTCTCCGTTTTATGATTTCCGTTTGGCTTCCCATCGGCCGGATGAACCGCACGGCAGCACCAGTCCGCTGCGCTCCACCGGCAAGCCCAGTTCATCGCTTGCGGTGTGTCCGCCGCGGTTTTTGGCCACCGCCAAATATAAAAGGTTAGAAAGCACCGTGGGCGCCAGCCCGGTTGTATACGAATTAATTAAAAAGAAAAGCGGCTTGTCCGAAAGCAGGCGCGCACATTTGCTCACCAGGCCGTACAGCTCCTTTTCCAGCTTAAACACCTCACCGCCGGGGCCGCGCCCGTACGAAGGGGGATCCATAATAATGCCCTCATAGCTGTTGCCGCGGCGAATTTCGCGCTCTACAAATTTAATGGCATCCTCGGCAATCAGCCGCACAGGCCTGTCGGACAGGCCGGAGAGCGCCAAATTTTCCTTCGCCCAGCCGACAACGCCCTTTGAAGAATCGATATGCGTAACCTGTGCGCCGGCCGCCGCAGCCGCCAGCGTCGCGCCGCCCGTGTATGCAAACAAATTTAACACACGAATCGGGCGCGTCTCGCGCGCAATTAAATTGTACATCCATTCCCAGTTGGCCGCCTGTTCGGGAAAAAGCCCCATGTGCTTAAAGCCCGTGGGCTTAATGTAAAAGGTAAGCCCCAGCGGCTCAAAGGCGAGCGGCCAGCGTTCCGGCAGCTTGCGCGTAAACTGCCAGCTGCCGCCGCCCGATCGGCTGCGATGATACACGCCGTCTGCCGTGTTCCACAGCGCAGGGTGCGATTTTTCGTTCCAAATCACCTGCGGATCGGGGCGCACAACGCGCACACCGTTCCAGTCCTCCAGCTTGTCACCGCCGGATACATCCAAAATTTTATATTCATTCCATGACTTGCAAATCCACATAGTTTTCGGGTCGCCTTTCTGTTGTTATCAAACTGCTGTAAAAACTTATTTGTACAGCACTGCTTTAGGGAAAGAGGATAGGAAAAAAAGATTCGGAACGGACAAACTGAGCAAAAGCAAGGTTTTACCTTGCTTTTGGCACCCGAAGGCGTACAAAGGTACGTTGAGAGGCGAAGTTTGTTCGTAGCAAAAAGGCATTTTAAATAAGAAAAATTGAATGAAATGAGATTTTTCTACATAATAATTATGTTTCTTTGCATTTTACATG